>CAUHBW010000239.1 GCA_959604115.1 uncultured Bilophila sp.
GTAGATCAACGTACAGCTAATATCTTGGCTTAAAGGAATACGTGATGTTCTTTCTTCACAGTATTCATATTTTTTCTGCAAGTTTTTTCGCATCCTTGAGAAGGAGTAGAAGTTGCTGTTCGCGGAGGGGAGAGGGGATGAAGCCGTATTTCAGGTAGAAGCGTTCGGCTTCGGCGTCGATGGGGTGGGTGAGGAGGGCGCGGACGCCCACTTGTTCGGCGAGCAGGAGGGCGCGGTGGATGGCGTTCTGGAGCATGGCGTAGCCGATGCCCCGTCCCTGATGCGCGGAGGCGACCGCGAGGCGCGCCAGCAGGACCACCGGAATGGGGAAGCGTCCCATGCCCTTGCGGATGCGATCCGGGGCTTCGAGGATGTCCACCTGTCCGACGGTCAGGCTGAAATATCCGGCGACGGCATGTTCCGTCAGCTCCTCCACGATGAACGTACGGGCCGAGCCGCTGGATTCGGCCTGCCGGGCATACCGGGCCAGCCAGACGTTGAGGCTTTCCTTGCCGCAGTCAAACGCTTCCAGCCGGTGTTGCGGGCCGAGCGGCACAGGGCGGGCGAACATCATTGGGCGTCCCAGGGCGCGGGCTTGGCGAACAGCTTCCGCAGGCCGGGATTGTCCTGCGCCGGGGCGTCCAGCAAATCCAGCAGCGCCTGTCCCCGTTCCTCGGAAACGAAGAACAGACGCTGATCCAGCAAGGTCTGCTGGGCCGCGTTGCAGGCGCTGTCCAGTACGAATTCCGTCAACGTCTTCCGGCTGACTTCGGCGGCACGGCGCAACAGCGCTTCCTGTTCCGGCGTGGCCCGAAGGCCGAGCCGACCCGTCCGCCGGGTGGTGGTCGATTCGTTCATGATCGTTCTCCTTGCCTTGATGTTAGTACATAAGGCATACATTGTCCATGATTGCGGTACGGGAAGCCGCGTCCGTGAAGTTTCGCGAACAGGGGCGCATTGAAGAATCCTGCTGAAAATGGAAAATCCGCATAGAGAAAGAAAAGGCTGCCATGACCGCAGGAATAATGCGGCCTGCGGAGTTATCGGATAGCCCCGGCGTCCGCCAAAGGCCCGGCTTCCCGTGCCGGACGATACGGCACGGCTCCGGCGGGAGCCGGCATCAGACGGAGGCGTCTTCCTCATCCCGTTTCGGTTCGGCGGGATACGTTTACAGCCGTTTCCGGTAACCGTACATCGTCGTGCGCGGAATGCCGTAACGCTTTGCCAGTTCCGAGGGTTTGCTCCCTGCGGAAAGTTGGGCGAGCAACTCTTCCAACAATTTCCCGTCCGCCCGACGCGGCCTGCCCAAAGGCTTGCCTTTCGCTCTGGCCGCCGCGATGCCTTCCTTCTGGCGTTCGCGGATCAGCGTCCGTTCAAACTCCGCAAACGCGCCGAGCATCTGGAACATAAGCCGCTGCAGAGGATCGACCGCCCGCGCGTCGAAGGTCATCCCTTCCTTATGGAAGACGACGGATACGCCTCTCGCGGTCAGACCCTCCACAAGCTGCTGGAGGTGCAGCAGGTTCCGGGCCAACCGATCGATGCTGTGGACATGCAGCGTGTCTCCCTCGCGCAGATAGTCCAGACATGCCGACAGTCCCGGACGCTCCCGGACCGAACCCGTCAACCTGTCCTCAAACACCTTGTCCGGCGTAACCCCTTCGAGCTGCCTGTCCGCATGCTGGTCCGCCGCGCTGACCCGGATGTACCCCACCTGCTGCCCGTTCATGCCTTCCTCCCGCTGTCTGAAAGTTTTATACCTTTAAGACAAAAATGTCTGAAAGGCAAAAAAGGCTTTTCAGACGAAGCGGACAGGCCCAAAAACAAATGACGAAAAGGTAGACCTTTTGGACTGACAGGGGAAGGCACGGGGAAGAAAAACAGCTTGCCCACAAAAAACCCCGCCCCTCCGAACGGAGAGACGGGGACCCTGCCGCATTGCTGCGGCAGGGTTGGTCCACCCTCATGCGGGTGAGTGCTGGTTGAGATTAGGCGACATAGGCAGCGATATCGTCGGCACCGAGGGTAACACCGGCGAGATCGATCGTACCGGCTTCAGCGGCCCCGGAGATGGTGCCATCGGCGGCTACCTGCGCGGTGAAGACATGATAGGCGTCGCCGCCTTCAAGCCCGTCCACGATGTACAGGATGCTTCCGCCCTTCTCAGACGTGCCGACCTTGGCGGCATCAAGAGCGGCGAGCACTTCAGACACGCTGAAGGAACCATTGTTGTCCGCATCCTTGGTGCCGAGAGCAGCGGCATCCGTAATGGCAATGCCGTTGGCAGCCGCGCTTCCCACAGTAAACGCCCCGGCGAAGTAGGCCGAGAAGTCGAGCAGATCATGCCCGGCACTGGAGGCATTGCCGTCGAAGTTGACGATGGTGTCGTGGCCGAAGTTCCCGTCGAACTTGACGGTATCGTTGCTCTGGGCGCCGGTTCCGAGGACCAGTACGTCGTTGCCGGAGCCGCCGTTGATGACGTTGTCGCTGTGTGCGGTGCTGTCATTGCCGGTGACAGTGTTGATGCTCCCCTTGCTGATCGTGGCTTCGGCAATGTCCTTGCCGACCAGATCGCCCTTGGCGGTGATGGTCACGTCCGTGGTGGTGGCAGAGCCAGCCGCAATGTCAGCAATGGAGCTCAGAATATCCGTACCGCCGACCAGCGTCGCGCCCTGAAGAGCCGCCACCAGAGCATTGTCATCAGCACCTGCCGCCAGACTAAAGGTATAGTCATTCCCATTATAGTGAATGACGTAGTTATCGGCTTGTACGTCCGCGGTAGTACCGAAGTCCACGGTCTGGACTTCAGCGACAGGAGTAACGCCCTTGTGCGTTTCAGACGCAGTACCGGAAACAGTCGCACCTGTGCCACCCAATGTGGCATCAGTGGCAACATCACCATAGGCCTTATAGGTGATAACGATGTCTGCTCCGCTTATAGAGGCCGTTGCTTTTGCACTGAAAGTCGTATTCGCATTCAGCGCATCGATGAAGGTAGTCAGATTGCTCGCAGTACCCCCATTAATGGTAGCTGTCACACCATCAGCGGTAAGGGTGATGTCCTGCGTATAGTCAAGGTTGAAACCGCTGAGGGTCTGCACTTCAACTTCACCGGTAACGGCGGCAGTCGTTTGAGCAGCAGTCCCGAAGTACGTGGGCACGTCATACGTGGCGAACTGGGCGTCGGTATAGTCCGTCGGAGCGGTCCAACCATTCAGGGTGACGGAACCGCCGTCCTTATCAAGCGCATTGAACGTGATCTGCAGCGAATCCGCGTCCATCTTGCCGTCGATAAGGGATTCGATCAGCAGGGAATGACCGGCTCCGTCCTTGGCGACGAGCAGCTTGCTCATGACCGGGTCATTGTTGATGGCCTTGATGATCGCTTCGTTGATCATTTCATCGGTGATGGTGGTGGACCCCGTAGCGGCCTGAGCCGCGGTCCAGGAAGCCAAATCAGCCGTGATGCTCACGCCGTTGAAGTCAATGGTCATCTGAATGTGCGTACCGGCGTCGACGGTGCCCTTGATGGTGAACGTGTCGTTGGTGGTGCCCAGAACGTCGTTGTACAACGGCTGAGCGCCCTCCACGCTGCTCACATCAATGGCACGGGCGGCGGCATTCGTTCCGGCGTTCAGAACGAAGACGGCCTTGTCACCGTTATTGTCCGCATACACGGTGTCGTTTCCGGAACCCGCGTTGATGATCACGTTGCCGGAACCGGGCGTTTTGATGACGTCGTCACCGGCACCGCCGTTGATGGTTACGTTCATCAGCTTCTGCTGGTTGGCAATCTGATTGTCGGTAGCGAAGTCGGCGACGTACTGGATAAGATCGTTTCCTTCGCCGCCATCAATGACCAGCTGGAAGTCACGGTCGGCAAGCAGGCCGCCGTTTACCTTCATGTTGAGGGTGTCGTCGCCGGAACCGAACGCATACTTGAACTCGCCGCTCGGAGCAAAGGCGCTGTCCATGGAAGCGGTTCCGTCCACGCTCTTCATGTACTTGTCATAGGAGGCTTCGGTAAGCTGCGCGGCGATGCTGACATTGCCCTGCATTTCAGTGGCATTGAACAGCTTCACATCCGTGAGACCGGCCTTGCCGTTTCCGAAGTCCAGCATGCGGGTAGCGTCCTGCCAATCAACCATGCTTTTGCCTTCATTGGCAGAAGTCTGATTGTCAGCCTGAACGGTGTCGCCGATGAACAGGTTGCCGTTGTTGCCGTCGGCATCGCTGCCGTTCAGGTCGCCGTTCTTCACGGTAACCATCCGCAGCGTGTTGTTGGTGGAGGACATGCTGGAGAGCCAGCTGCCGCGATCCACGGTCACGTCGAAGCGTTCCACGCCTCCACGGGTTCCCATGCCGCCGATGACGAGATCGCCGGCCTGCGAACCGAACACGGTGTCGTCGGGCAGGCACGCGCTGGCGTCGTCCCACTGGACATGACCAACATTATCCAGAGCCACATCGGTTTTGATGAGCGGGCAAGAATCCACTTTGTCGGCGCTCATGGTCGCGGAAGTGGAGTTGGTTTCCGGAAGACCGTTGGAAGCCAGCCAGCTGCCGCCGGTGAGAGCGCCCTGAGAGGAAGTCACGACAATCTGCGTGCCGGTCACCTGCTCGCCCTTGTGTTCACCGATGCCGACGACAGCCTGGAACGCATCTCCAAGGGAGACCTTCAGACCGAGGCCGGACAGGGTAGCATCAGCATCAATGGCGGCCTGAATCTGCGCGGCCAGTTCTTCATAGCTCGGCGTTTCGTCGGTCGCATGATTGTACGCGCTGAAATCGACGGTGTATTCCTTGCCGTTCAAGGAGAACTTGAAGCCGGTGTACGGGTTGTCATACAACGGATCGGCATGACCGCCCTGAGCTTCCGGCAAAGCACCCACGGTGTCGATGAGCTGAAGATTCAGCGTACCGGTAGTGGTGGAATCGTCGGCTTTCAGGTACTGGTCGTTGAAGTGCACAGTCATGTCCACACCGGGATCGGTGTTGCCCATGCCGACGGTCACCTGATTGGAATTGACGCGCACGTCTTCGATGGTGAGGTCGTTGCGGCTGTCCTGAGACCAGAGCTGGAGAGTACCGTCATCACCTGCGCTGATGCGTTCGGCGTCGATTTTGGCGACGTCACTAGCGTTCCCGTTCTGAACGCGGAATTTCAACACTTCCACATTCTTGATTTCAGGCGTGATGATCTGAGAATTCGTCGGCGTCGTATTCGCGCCGAGGTCGGCGTACAGAACGTCGTCGCCGTCGCCGCCGTCGATCTTGTCGCCGGACTGCAGGGTGTTGCGGCTGTCGCTGATAAGGTCAGCCTGCTGATGGGCATAGAACACGTCGTTGCCGTCCGTGCCGGTGATGTCGTCATGGGCGGTGGTCAGGTCGAAGGTTTCGCCGGGCACGACGGGTTCCGGATCGGGCTTCGGTTCGGCGGGGATCACTTCGTCGCCGGAAACGGCGGTCGCGGTGATGCCTTCATCCTGACCATACAGGTAGTAGTGTTCCAGCGCGGAGAGACCGGCTTCGGCGAAAGCGGCTTCAAGCTGCGCCATCGTGTAGTCGGGATCCGTTTTCTGCATCTGCGCCAGCTTGGCGTCCATGTAGGCGCTGGTGTCGAAGCTGTTGGACGGATTGACGCCTTCGGCGGTGCCGTAGAGCTGATAGTGCTCCCACGCGTTCAGACCGGCGTCATCAAGCGCCTTGACCATCTCCTGAACCTGAGACTCGGTCACTTCGGAAGGTTTCACGCCATTGAACTGCGCGGCCTTGGCGATGTAGTAGGCTTCAGCGTTGAAGTCGGCGTTGGGGGAGACCTCTTCGTCGGCGCCATAGGTGACGAAGTGCTCGTAGGGGGTGAGGCCGGCGTCAGCGAGAGCGGCTTCGAGCTGGGTCATCGTGTAGGCAGGATCGGATTCCTGCATCTGAGCCAGCTTGTTAGCCATGTAGATGTCGGCATCAAACCATTTGGGATCAGCCATTTTATCCTCCGGAGGATAATAAAAAGTTGAACATGCTCTTTTTCTCCGGCCCCATGCCGGAGGAGGAGCGTGGACAGATTCCCCGAGTTCCGCAAAGCGGCTTGCGGACGGGGCGGACCCTTTGT
>CAUHBW010000240.1 GCA_959604115.1 uncultured Bilophila sp.
CTCCTGACCGTGCGCTTGTCCGCGTGTTGCCAGTAAAGGTAGTCTTCCCACGCCTGCGGCGTCCATGTGAGCAGCATCAGTCCACCAGCTCATGCGCCGTAGTTGCGCCGGTATCGGCTGCGTTCAGAGAGTCCCGCAGGCGGGAGGCATTGGCTGGCGAGCGCAGCAGATAGGCCGTCTCCATGATGCTGTTATAGTCTTCCAGAGACATCATGACCACGGAAGGCGATTTCTGGCGCGTGATGATGACAGGTTCGTGGTGGTCGCAGACACGATTCATGGTGTCCGCAAGGTTCTGACGGGCTTCGGAATAGGTAATAGCCTGAGACATACGGCCTCCTTTTGTACAAAAATAGGTACAATTCTGTTCAGAGTCAAGGCAGTGAATTCTTCTCTCCTTTTTTATTCGGCAACTACTTTGATTTCAAAGGAGAAAGAATGCTGAACCTTGAAACCTTCCGCGTACTCTATCCTGAGTACGAAGGGATGACCGACTACGAAATCACGAAGCGTCTGCATGACGTACGGTTTTCGGACGTTCCCTTCGAGCAATTCGCCCAACAGTTCGGAGGGCCGAGTGAGGAGGACGAGCAAGCCGTTCAGGTACGGGAATACAACAAGCGCTATCCCGATGCCCCCATTCGTCCTGAGGAGGTTGGAGAGGGGAGCTATCTGAACGATATGGGACATGCCCTTGCCGCTGGCATCAACGATACGGCATCGTTACCGTTTTGGCTCGCGGAAAAGGGAAGCGAGTTTGTCGGGTTGAATTGGCTTTCCGAACAGGCGGGGGCGGCCCGCAAGTATTTCCAGAACAGCGCCGAGGAGAAGAGAAAGGGCTTTTCCGCCGACATGAAGCTGGCTCAGGATACGGAGTTTTTCAAAGAGAACGCTGACGGCAGCTATTCGCCGGGGGACGCATGGGGGTATCTGCCGCGCAAGGTGGGAGGGTTCGTAGCTGAGTCCATACCGTCGACTGTGGCGGGGATGGGCGGCGGCGGTGCCATTGCCGGGCTTCTTGGCAGGATGGGCTTCTCCCGGGCATTGTCTTGGGGGGTGGGCGGTGCGATTGGTGAAGGCGCGGTGAGCGGGGCGCAGAATTCGCGCGACGCCTATGACGCCGTGATGAAGTTGCCGGAAGACAAGCTGGAACAGTCGCCGGAGTATGGGCTTTACCTACAAAATTTTGGCGATACTGCCACGGCGCGCAAGGCTCTGGCAAACGATATTGCCTTCGCCGTGGGTTTGGAGACGGGAGCGGCGACCGGCATCTTGTCGGCGGGCCCGTCTGCCATGTTCGGGAAGCTGCTTGGAGGTGAAGGCGGAAAAAGCCTTGGGCGCAATATCGCAAAGCAGGTCGTGGCGGAAGGGCTTTTTGAGGAAGCCCCGCAAAGTGCGGCGGAGCAATACCTGAGCCAGTCCGAACTGCAACGGTCAGACCCGAGCATTGATCCCATGCAGGGACTGGGAGAAGCCGCAATGGGCGGCGGACTTTCCGGCGGCGTGATGGGCGGGGGGATGGGAGCTATCGGCCATGCGGCAGGACGACGGAGGCGACAGGCGGCCCCTGATAATCATTATGAAGATGTATCGCGGACTTCAGGGCGCCCCGCTCCTGCCGCGCCCTATGTTTTTGATCAGTATCCTGAGAACATGCCCGTTCCGGTGGATCAGGGGGTCCACGAAGGACGTACGCTCGATCCCGACGAAGTTCTTTATGACGAAGGGTTCGTCAATGGTTCCGTCGTATCTCCACAGAGCGAAAGGGATTTCCGCCCCCAGATTTCCGGTGGGAACACTGTCGATCTTATGGCGTTGCCGGAAGCACAACGTGGCCTGCCCGAAGGAATCGGCATCATCCGTATGGGAAGCGAGTCCACTGGGCGCGGGCCCGTCGCTCCACCTACAGGTTTCTCCACTCCGATGGAGCAGCCCGCAGCGCTGGAACGGCTCGGGCTTCCTGTACAGCCTCTGGCGGGAGTGAACCCCGGGCTGTGGTCCGGCGGGAAATCCCAGCTTGCCTATGGGCAGCCTTCGTCTCCTGTCGTGAATATGCCTTCCACCGCTCCGGTACAGGGTGTTGTCGGCGGGTTGTCCTCACCCGTCGCGCAGCCTGCGGGCGGTATTCCCATGCAGGCCCCGCGCGGCGATACAACGGCGCAGGCGGAGGGATTTGGCATACCTGCGCCTTCCGTCATGCCCGCATCGCAAGGCATGGGGCATCCCGTTTCTGGGCAACAGTCGCGCTCCATGCCCGTAGCGCAAATGCCGCCAGTATCCTCTGTTCCGGCACATGCGCAGGTGTCGGTTCCGCAGCGTGCGGGGCAATCCCCTGTTTTGGAGCTGGCCCGCAAGCGGCTGGAAGGGATGACGCGACGGGAGCTTCTGGCGCTTGTTCCCGAAAAGGAACTGCCCGCCGCACGCAGGGAAAAGAATAAGAACAGTCTGATAGAGCGGATTTTGGCATCGGAATTTGCTGCGGGCACGGGAGAATCCTCTTTGTCCGGGGAAAGTCGTGGAGTAGACTCCGGGCAAAAGGAGGAAGGCCATGCCGGTCTACAGCAAGGAACGCCCGGAACTGGAACTGGAGAGCTTCTTTCGGAGTCTGTACCCGTCGACGCGGCGGAAAATCCGGGAGAACTGGATACGGCTGCGGGAAGCCCCGGAGATTTTCAAAGAGGAGATCGAAGAGGAGATCGGGGAAGTGGATCTGATATGGATACGGCTGTACCGGGAACTGGTGGAGCAGAGGCCGGACCTCGAACCGCTGTTCAACGAGCCGCCGGACATGTCGCGTTACCCCGCGAAAGGGGAAGCCAGAATGTGTTACTCCACCAACTTTCTGCGGATACTGAGTCAGGAAGACCTGCGGAAGGACGAGGAGGGCAATTTCTGGATGGACGATATCGACAAATGGGACAGCCTATATCCAGAGGAAGCAAAGGAGAGAAGAAAGAGGTTCTGGAGAAAACTAGGGCTCAAGGAGTAGAGCGGAAACTGTTTCGGGCCATAGAGCGTCAGCAGGGCGGGGTTTCTCCTGAAGCCGAGGCATGGGTGCGTGGACTGAACCCGCAGGAACGGAAGAAGGCTTACGAACAACTCGTACTGAACGAGTTCAAGAGACATACGGCGTCCGAACTCGGCGTAGATGAGGAGAGCCTCAGGTTTATCCCAGTGCGGAAGGACAGCGAAACCTCGCTCCGGCTGAAAGAGATCGGGGGTGTTTTCGGACAGGATGTCGTCATTTTCAAGGACAGTTCGTCCGTTCAGGCAGGCATCCGCGGCGCGTCTGTTCCGACCATTGAAAATGTAGTGTTCATGGAGGGGCGCGCGGAGGGAGAGAAGCCTTATCTCTTCGTCCTCGGGCATGAACTCCTGCACAGAATGCGGAACGAAGACCTCAAGACATATGAACAATTCCGAGGATATCTGTTGGGTGACCTTCAGGAAGGTGCCATTCCCCGTTACCGTGAAGACCTCGACCGTCGAACGGGGTATGACGGAACCGTGGCCCGGATGTCGGATAAAGCCATTCTGGAGGAGATCGCAGCCGACCTCGTGGGCAAACGGCTCACCGAAGAATCGTTCTGGACGAAGATGGCCGATGAGCGGCCAAGCCTGTTTGCGCGGGTGGCCCAACTTGTCCGCGACCTGCTGGACAGGGTGACGGCCGCATTCCGTGCGGATCCCCTGCCCGCAGCATGGGTGAAGGATTTTGACGCGATCCGGGGCCATATCGACGCCATGATGGGGCAGTGGGCGGAGAAGAACGCACGGGCAAAAACCGGCGGTACGCCGCCTCACTCTGGAAACACACAGGAGGTTCTTGATGGAAGAGACGAAACAGTACGAAACGCCGGAAGAAACGGCGGAGAAGGAAGCGATCATGCAGGTGGACTTCTCCAAAGCAACCGGGGAAGAGATGGCGAACCTGCTCACCTCGTGGGCGACGGAGGACGAAGAGGAGATGAAGGACGCACTGCACAACCTGCCCCGGAAGAACGGGAAGGTGAACGGTCCCGACAGACTGTAGCCGTCAAGATTCCGAACAGAGCGGACGAACCCGCACATTACGAGCTTCTGGAAGCCGACGATGTGCGGGCTTCCCATCTGCCTTCCAGAGGTTTTCAGAAGAACCCCGCATATGGGCTGGAGAACGAGCGGCGCTACCATGACGAACCGGGCAGCCGGGCCAAGGTCATGGAGAACGCGGCCAAGCTCGATCCGGCTTTCCTCATGGAGTCCGTGGACGCGAACCACGGGGCTCCCGTCATTGATCAGGACAACAACGTCCTCGGCGGCAACGGGCGGGCCATGTCCATTGCCCGGGCCTATGAATCCTTCCCTGAACGAGGCAGACAATACCGCGAAGCGCTGAAAGCCAACGCCGACAGGCTCGGCATTGATCCGGCACAGGTGGATGCTATGCGTTCGCCCGTGCTGGTGCGCCGTCTTGAGCGCGGCATGTCGCGGGAAGAACGCCAGCAGCTTGTCACGGCCATGAACGACGACTTCAAGGATGCCAAGGAGAAACGGGCGTCCGGGAAGTCTCGCGGCGACAGGTTCGGCAGGCGGACGCTGGATATGCTCTCCGCCGGGTTGAAGGACGCCGAGAGCCTGCGCGAATACTTTGATACGCCCGCTTCCGCAGCCGTCGTCGAGCGGATGATGGATGATGGCGTAATCCAGCGCTCCGAGCGCAACGCCTATGTCGGCGCGGACGGTCTGCTCAATCCTGACGGCAAGAAGGTTGTTGAGGAAGCCCTTCGTGGTCGTATCGCACGAAGTTACGAGGCGCTAGCGAAACTTCCGGCTGATGTCGTCGGCAAGCCGTGGAACATCACAGAGCACGTCAGGGATTCCGTGGATCTGCTGGTCGGTTTCAAGGGGAGCGGCGTCAAAGAGCCGGACATCTACCTCAAGCAGGTGAACATGTTGACGGGCCGGGCTCCCGTACAGGATTTCTCCAAGCAGGCCATAGCCCTGTTCCGCATGGCGCTGGACGCGAAGAAGGGCGAATACGTCAAAGCGTTCGAGAGCTACCTCAAGAACGCCAAATTATCCCCGGAAGCGGGTAATATTCCCGGCGTTGCGAAACCGCAGGACAAGGCCTTCCGTGATGCCTTCGGGATGGAGCCGGAAGTTATGCCGAACAAACCGGAAAAGCGGGAAGTGGAGAAGCCGCAGACGGAAGAAGAGACGACGGGGCAGCCACCGGAAAAGGATATCCCTTCCGCATCCAAGCCGAAAAAGGAACCGCAGGGGCAGACTTCCGGCAAACCCGGAGACGCCGGACACGTTGAACGCCACCGCAACCTCTACAAATCCCTTCTGACCGGAAAGGGCACTCTTGAGGATTATCGTCGCGGTTTCTCCGATCTGCTGGAGAACGAGGAGGCCGTCCGTGCCGAACTGTCCGGCATGACCGCCAAGGAACTGTTGGAGCGGGGCGGCTCCATGTTCGCGTGGCATCACAAGGGAGACAGGAAGGCCGATATTGTCGATGCCCTGTATCGGGACATGCTTTCCGACTTTGCGCTTGGCCAGCCCTATTCCGTCAGCGGATTCATGGGGATGGGTGCGGAGGAATATCGGAAGGCTACCGAGGCCAGCATCCGGCGGGTTGTGGATGCCCAGACTGAACAGACGTTGACGGATTTCGCGAGAGATACGGCGGCACAGCGCGAAGAATACGTCAGCCGCCGCAAGGCCGAACGGGAGGCGGTCGAGAATCCGAAGACGCTGGAGGATTTTCGCGCATTCATGCGTTTCCATATGGATGACGGGAAGACCGCTGCTGAGGCTCGCGACCTGCTTTCGTTCGAGCAGAGGGAGCAGTTTGACCGTCTGGCGGCGGAAGCAAGCAGGAGTACGCGAAAGACAAAGGCGGAACCTGTCCTTTCCTCCGCATCCCAGACCACTGGCGGAGAAATCATCGCCACCAAGCACACACAGAAGGGGCATGATCTGTTCGTGGTACGCCTTGGGGAACGGGTAAGTCGCGAGGACTACCTCGCGCTGCTGTCCAGCGCCGAGAAGCTCGGCGGTTATTATTCCAAGTTCCGTGGCAATGGGGCCGTACCGGGATTTCAGTTCACCGGACGGGAC
>CAUHBW010000241.1 GCA_959604115.1 uncultured Bilophila sp.
GTACCATTCCTTTTTTGTCAACGCGAACCTGTCACCTTTTGCAGGCTGTTTTTCATTTACCCCTGCATCATCGTCATCACCACAATACCCATAGCTCTGTTGCGCAGTATGGCGTTCCGTTCGTCCTGCATGACCGTCATAACCCCAACTTTGCTGTGATGTTCCCTTATACCCAATTGGAGGAACGTCCCGTGGTTGAGTATGTTGATTGAAATCATATCCCTGCCTTTCCAGCCATTCCCAAAAAGCAATTTGAGTGGATCGTGATGGGCGGACGTATTTAAGAATGGGGATGTAAAAATCATTTTCGTACAGCATACATAGGTCAGCGTAAGGAAAATTACCTACCCACACACGAAACACTTTCCCTTTGTAGCGAACGCGAACAGTGAGCAGACTAAATTCCCCACTTTCCAGCAATTTACCTTCCTTTATGATATCCTTTAAGAAGTCATCCACTTCTTTGTTATACTTATAATTGTGCATAGTTATATAAACAAGAAGTTTATCAAAAATATTCATTTATTCCCATCCTCATTTGGTTCATAAGGTTCGGAGATAGGACCAGCCCATTGCCTGTTGGGTAGCTTGTTAGGAAAAATATGTTTGGACCTTCCACATACGAAAAGGCGCGGACCGCCAACAAAGTTTTCAACTTGGTACAGCCTGATTTCTCCTTTTTCATCACTGCACCAATAGTATCCCGGCACCTTCGGTGGACTGTTCTTCCATACCAATGCACGGGGGAGGGAGTTCCATAACGCTACAGCCTCATCTCTTGACCTGCCCGCAACAGATACACCACATTCACATCTGACGCCGTAGTTGCATTGCGTCGCGCAATCATTGCCGGTTCCCCACAGATGCGGGCGGGACTGTGCGTCACAGTACGGATTCGGGCACGGTAGTAACGTCAGTTCTTCGGGCATGATTCCTCCAACTTCACACGTGGAATCAAAATATCTGCGCTGAGTCCCAACAGTTCACGGCGTATTGCGATTTCTCTCTTGGACGGGCATCTTTTCCCTCTCAGCAGGTCAGAAGCGGTTCCCCGACTTTTCAGATACTTTGCCAGTTCAGACTGAGAAACGCCGAGATGTCTCATCGCAGTTTTGATGAGTTTTGCTGTAAACAAGGCGTCTTCGTTCATCTTCCTTCCTCTATGGCTTTGCGTGCGGCTACGCGCATGTCTTTGCCATAACAGCGTTTGAGTCGTTTATCTCCATTGGGACAACGCTCACACACTATGGTGCTGTTGCAGCCGCCCATTTCTGCGGCTCTTGTCAACCAATCCGCCTCCCGATCCAGTCGTTCCAATTCCCGGCACAGCCTGAAAACGACGGTGGACGGCCCCATCTCATCAAAGGCGCGGGAGTCTCCGAGCATGTCACCGATGGCGGCGGCACGGATGCGGGCGAGTTCTTCGGTGGTAATAGTCATTTCGCCAGCTCCTCCCACATCTCGGAAGATCGCCAGTCCGTTCGGCATGCCCCATCTCCTTCCGCATATATCCGCGCCATCTTTATGAAGAAATCCGCATTGGGGGTCGTACGCCCAGCGAGAGCGAGCGGCACAGAGTTGCTCGCCATGAGCGCCCGCCTCCGGGCCGTGCGGGCCTCGAACTCGGCGGAGGCACCGTAATATGGTTCAAGGCTATATGCTTTGGGCATAAACTTTTTCTTGTCACTGCACCAAAAGCAAATGCCTTCAATAGTCTCATCCCCGCTATAATATAGACAACGTAAACATTTATTCTCTCGTTCTTCCAGCCACTTCTTTTCCCGCTCTGTCAACATTACGTTTTCCTCGCTTATCCGCATTTTTACCAACACTATCTAGTCTAACTACTTAATAAGAAGTAGATAAAACCACCAATGCCTGAACCAATAACGGCTCCGGCTACACGCCAACTACGATTAGCAAACAGTGAACCGGTCATGCCGCAGACACATACTTGCGAAGATGATCCGCATCCATAGGCGACTTCCTGTTGGTTAAAATTTTATACGTTTTCTTGATAACCTTCACGCGGAATGCCGTTGACTACGAACAGCATCTTCACCCATAGGCTGCGCTGCTGGACGCATTGTAGGTCGATTCGCAACGAATCGAAGTGGATATTTAAGTAAATCCTGTCCAAATCCTCAATAAGCCTTTTGACGTCTGTATACGTGAGCATGTGGAGCTTGCTCACGGCAGTATTCAAAACCATGTAAACATCCGTGTGACTTGCAAGTAAGTCACGCGCCTGACCACACACCACCCCGAAGTCAAGATTAAGCTGCTTATGCGTTTCAGGGCTGATTATCGCACCATATCGTTGTCTGACGTAATGCAATACGCCGCAGACCGCCAAGGGAAAGGTCTTCTCTTTCAAAATTTCCAACACGTCAGGCGTAAAATACGCCATCTTCATCCCACCTTCCGCTCTTCGGTCTTTAAAATAGACTCCTTCCATTTTCCCCCTCCTCCTATGTTTCACAGCATACCGTTTTTGCGCCGTAAATGGGGTTCTGTTGCGATTTGTTTGCGATCATGAACGGTTCATGTTCTGGCCTTCCGAGGCTCCTAGAGCCATTCCTGCGCGTTCATTGTCCATCTCCTGTTCAGCTTGCAAATGTGCCATCCTTATCCTGCACCAGTCACCACATCCTTTGCCTTTGAAATGCTTGGCAGGGCAGAACATCCTCATTCCGTGGGCGCAGGGCACATCTTCAATGTCGATATGGAGTGCAATCACCTTTGCCCTTGCCTCGAATTCGGCGGCGTCCGGTCAGTCTACCATAAGCGCACACTCACTCACGCCGAGAGTGCGCTGCCCATTCTTAATACCGCAATTTTTACTACACCACCTCCAACACGCACCACAGGGAGCCTCCTTCGTCCTCCGTTCCTCCAGCCACTTCCTTTCCTGTTCCGTTAGCGCATATTTGCTCATCACCAATCTCCATCGGCCACACTAAGCCGTGAGTTTGCGGATTCTGCGACTAGTTCTCTCTGCGGTTGATCCGTCTGAGCATTGTGTGAATTGCCAAGAAGCAGATGAAAGCCGCCAGAAGCCGTGTAAATACTCGCATCGGGGAATTCTTCATGCATGTCGTCCATAAATTTTATCAACGAGTTGGTCAGCCTCTTGAAACGCTTCCGTGCCGTGGGCAAAGCCTCGTCAAGAATCTCCCACGCAGTCTCACCCGCTTCAATCCTTTCCAGAACTTCAAATTCATACTGCGGCATGTCTGTTCTCCCGCGCGTTGTTCATGCAGCCGCGCCCCTGCACACCATCCAGACAACCCAAAGGAAGAAGGCGACCCACACCCACGTGAGTCGCCTTTCCCATTTCGTCATTCGTTCGCCTCTAATGCTGCAACAAGAGGCCAGTAGAGTTTTCCGACTTTTCCCGTTTTCGTGGGGACGCGCACGATGTATGAGTCCTCATCGCGGGGACTCCCGAGAGAAATATTTCTTATTCCGTAACGGTCTGCTACTAACGTTGCAGTCCGTACAGGGTCGCAATGTGCAGGCACGACAGCTTCAACAATTCCCTTCTTTTCAAGACAAGACCCATTGGAGCATGAAATCCATTTTACCTTGTCGCCAACTTTAAAGTTTTTCATATCATCCCGCGTGATTCGTATGCGCGGCCCACGGTTGGGGTATGAAAAGCCCTGCCGGGGGAGGGCGGGGCGTGGGGCGTTATCCTTTCTCCGCAATCCTCAGCTTGCTTGCCAGAACCGTCCATTTGCCCTCATAGCCGAAGACGTCAACGTACATGGCCTTGCGTCCCTTCCCGAAATCATGGGGATACGGCATGCAGGAGGCCACTACGGGAACGGTTTGGCGTTCACCGCCTATCTTGGCTCGGTAGAGGAAACGACGCCCCGGAATTATTGCCGCCAAATCAGGACATTTTAGTCTGATGTCGGGGAGGGCGTCGGCGTAGGGCATGGCTTATTCTCCATACAATTTGGGCAATTGTACTCTGTAACCGGGACGTTCACTGTATAGCTGAAAGCTCCAAGTTTCAGGTTAAGCATCACCTTATGCTCACCGTCGCAAATATGATAGATCTGCGTTGCCTTTAGGCTCTCGGCAAAGGCTATCATGCCACCAACAGCGGATATCATGAATAGCAAGCAGTTTCCTACGATACAGATAGACAATCCAAGAATGCGAAGCTCAAAGAATGTTCCAATACATAAACCGCAAGTTCCCACGGTCATACAGAACAAGATCCAATTCAGCATGTTTTGTTCACCACCTCCCGCAGTTCCTTCCCCGGCCTGAACTTTACGGCCTTGTGCGCGGAGATAGGGATACTTTCCCCGGTGCGCGGATTGCGGCCTTGGCGGGCGGGAACGTCCACAACTTCGAACACTCCGAAGCCCTGAATTTTCAAGGAACCATGTTTCACGATGCCTTCCTTGAGCATGTCCAACACATGGCTGACGACACGATCGGTCTTCTCGATTGAGGTCAAGGTTCCCGTGGTGTCGGAAGCTCGAACCATTACGATGAAATCAGATTTGTTCATGGCATTTCCTCAAAGGCCCGGTGGTGATCCGGGCCGGGGTGGTTATCGTACTTGTAAGCTGTAGGTCTTTACCAGAGCGCATCCGGGGATGGTTAATCCCCCTTTGAGTGCTTCTTTGATGGCGTTCTTGTCCGGCTCTATCCCTATCGTTATTCGACGGTACAGTTCTGGAAGTTCTTCCGTTTGCGCCGTTACCGCTACAGCCTCAGATTCCCGGACGCTGATTGTGTAGGTGTTGCCTGACAGCTTTTTGAGCCCGTTGGTACGCATGGAAGCTATGTACAGCTCTTTAAGATACGCTAAACGGCTTTCAGCAGCCTTGGCCTTGGCGGCAAGCCGCTTCGCCTCTTCCTTGCAAGCTTCGGCAAGTGCAGACTGAATTTTCAAGAACTGCCCGAATCCATCAACCTTGTCGGCTTCGAGTTTAGCGAGTTCATCCATGTAGGCGTCCATAGCCTCGCGCTGTTCCGGAGTCAGTTCCTCGTCGGGGATGGAAAGCATCCCGGCGATTTCCTGCTGAATTTCATTGAAGGTCGGCATGTTTCACCTCGTTAAAAGGGCACGTCATCCATGCCGCTGGATTCTGAGGGGAAGGACGGGCCTAAGTCAGCTTCTGGTTCAGTGCACGGTCCGCCACGTTTACCCTGTGGGCATGCGCCATTCTGTTTCCCGCCGGGTTGTCCGTTCCCCCCTTCCTTCTTGTCAAGGAACTGGACGCGCTGCGCCTTGATCTCGGTGGTATAGCGTTTTTGTCCCTGCTGATCCTGCCATTCCCGCGTAGACAACGAGCCCTCCACGAATACAAGACTCCCTTTGCTCAAATACTGGCTGCAATGTTCAGCGGCCTTCTGGAACACAACGACGCTATGCCATTCGGCCTTCTGAATCCGGTTGCCTTCCCGATTCGTGTAGCTTTCGTCGGTAGCGACATTGAAACGACAGATCGCCGCTCCGTTCTGGGAATATTTGAGTTCGGGATCGCGTCCAAGGCGTCCGATGATTTCAACACGATTGAGGCTAGCCATTTTGTCCTCCGTTGATGGCGTTCAGAAATTCGGAAACATCTGCCTTCGTCAATTCACGGGAGCTTGCAATGGGCCGCCCGAAGAATCGTGAAAGTTCGGCAAGGTAATCCGCTCGACTGTCACCATGCCGTTTGGTCAGATAAGACATGAGGGCCTTTGACTGTTCCGGCGTCATCGGGCTGGTATTTTCCGCCTTTGCCTTTGCGCGTTGCTGTGCGGCCCCGTTTTTGGGAGCGAGGTGATCCGTTTCGGCGTCTGGGTCAGGCATTTCCTCCGTAGGGATGCAGAACGTCTGGAACATGGCGTATTTCATGGCAATAGACTGCGCCTTGGGCAACGCCTTGTCTCCGCTGTCCATCGCTTCGCCCACTGTCACACAATGAACGCTAGAACCGTCCTCAGCGTAAAACGTGAAACGCACCTTCGCGGTCACGTAAGCCATGATTGTGCCTTTGGCATTCGCCCGCTCCTCACGTGTCGTTTCCAACACTTCCGGCACACAGAACACGCCGTGCTGTGACATGACTGGATGTAAGGCGTTGTAGACATC
>CAUHBW010000242.1 GCA_959604115.1 uncultured Bilophila sp.
ACACGAACTCCTTGGCATTTCTCTTGCTTATCTCCGTGAAGGCAAGGCCGGCGATGGCCCGCATCCCCTTGCGGGGCGACGCCTTGCCGAACCGCCTGAGAAAGCGCCGTTGCGGCAGACCCCGATGACCGTTTATTCCAAGGAGATGACACGTGTTTTGCACAGAAAAGTTGAAGCTGTATACCGGTGCGAAAATCGTCACCCTGTATGATCCCATGCCGGTTGTGGAAGCCGTCTGCGTTGCGGGAGAACGCATACACGCCATGGGCAGTCTGGAAGACATGGAACGCTGCGCGGCTCTCTGCGGCGAATACGAGAAGATCGATCTTGGCGGAGGCGTGCTGTACCCCGGCTTCATCGATACGCACAGCCACCTGTCCATGTATGCGGATACGTTCAGTCAGGTCTATTGCGGCTCCCGCCTCGGCACGGTTTCCCGCGTTCTCGACGGGCTGCGCGAAGCCGCCGGGAACACGCCCCCGGATCGCTGGATTGTCGGCTATGCGTACGACGACACGAGCATCGACGAAAAACGTCATCTGACCCGCGAAGATCTGGATGCCGTATCGACGGAACGCCCGATCCTCGTCAAACATCTTTCCGTCCATTTTTGCTATCTGAATTCACTGGCGCTCGAAAAGCTCGGCTACACCGCGGAAACGCGGGTCGCCGGAGGCACGGTGTGTCTGGGAGCCGACGGCAGGCCCAACGGCGTTCTTGAAGAAAACGCCTCCTATCAGGCGATTGCCAAACTTCCGGCGACGCCCTTCGACGAGACCCGGAAGAACATGTTGCGGGCCGTCCGCGACTACAACGCTCAGGGGTTCACGACCTTCATGGACGGCGGGATCGGGCTTTGCGGTTCCTACAAGACGGACATGGCGGCGTACCTGAGCCTTGCGAGAGACAATGCGCTTGACGCGCGCGGCTATCTCCAGTTCATGCCCTCGGTATTGGATGCGCTGGAGCCTTACGGCCTGTGGGGCTTCCCTTCCGACTATCTGAGCTTCGGCGGCGTCAAGTATTTCACGGACGGTTCCATTCAGGGCTACACCGGAGCCCTGCTTGAAGACTACCATTCCCGCCCCGGCTACCGCAGCGGGCTGGTCTGCACGCCCGAAGAGCTCGACAACCTTGTCATGCATTATCATGCGGCGGGCATTCAGATAGCCGTCCACACCAACGGGGACGCCGCCATCGAAGCCACCCTGCAAGCCTACGAGCGCGCGCAGCGGGCCCTGCCCCGTCCGGATCTGCGCCACATCTTCGTCCATGCGCAGATGGCCTCGGACGAACAGCTCCGCCGCATGAAGGCCTGCCACGCGCTTCCCACCTTCTTTGTCCGGCACATCGAAGTGTGGGGCGACGGGCACTACGACACCTATCTCGGTCCCAGCCGCGCCAACAGGCTCGATCCCGCCGGTTCCGCCGTCAGAATCGGCCTTCCCTTCGCCCTTCACGTGGATACCCCGGTGCTGCCGGTCACGGCGCTCGATTCCATCCATGCCGCCGTCAACCGCATTTCTCCGAGCGGCCGCCTCATGGGAGCGGATCAGCGCATCAGCCCCCGGGAAGCGATCAAGGCCTACACCGCCTACGCCTCCCAATTCTGCATGGGCGAACGCGATCGCGGACGCATCGAACCGGGGCGGCTGGCCGACTTCGTGCTGCTGTCCGACGACCTTGAAGCCATCGATCCTTTGGCCATCAATCAGGTGAAGGTTCGCATGACGCTCTGCGGCGGACGCATCGTGCATCAGGCCTAGCCCCTTCCGCCATATCCGCAAGTCACCGGGAAAGAACTCCCGCTCATCCTTCAAACGGGTCATGCGCCCGCGCCGGAGAACGCCCATGTCTTCAACTGTTCTTGACCGTGAGGAAGAAATGAAAAGCCAGACCGAACCCTTCGCCGCATCCGCCCCACAGGGGGACGCCTCTGCGGAGAAGGTGCGGACCGTTTCCGACGATCCGACGTCTCCCGTCGGCAAAAAATGGTTCCTTTTCGGCTTTGGCGTGCTTTATATGCTGTTCCTGCTGGATTTCGCCGCGAGATTGGGGATCACCGCCGTTTTCCCCGCCATGCAGAAGGATCTCGGGCTTTCCGACTCGCAGGTCGGCGTCGCCGGTTCCGCCGTGCTGCTGGGTATGACCGTATTCGTGTTGCCCTTCTCCTTTCTGGCGGACAAGGGTTCCAAAAAACGCGCCGTGAATCTCATGTCCGCCGTCTGGGGCGTGGGCTGCACGCTGTGCGGCCTCGTCTCGCACCTCTTCCTGATTGTGCTCGGGCGGTTCATGGTCGGCGTCGGCAACGCCAGCTACGCTCCCGTTTCCGTATCCATGCTGACCAGCTGGACGCGCCGCTCCAAGTGGGGTTCGGTCATCGGGGCCTACAACTCCGCCATGTCCGTGGGGCTGGCTCTCGGCACCACGATCGCCGGCGTTCTGGCGCAGCATTACGGCTGGCGTTCCGCGTTCCTCGCCGTCGGGGGCCTGACGCTGCTGTTCACCGTGCTGTCCCTGTTCCTGCCCAACGTCAAGAATCACGCTCCGGCGGCGAGCGCCGACAGCAAACAGGAGCACGTGAAGGTCCGGGAAGCCTTCGCCTTCACGCTTCAGAACAAGACGCTGGTGCTGCTCGGCATCGGCGTCGGCATCGCCAACATGGGCTATACCAGCATGATTTCCTGGATTCCCATGTTCATGGTCCGCATCATGGGCTGGACATCCACGGAAGTGGGCGCCTACATGGGACCGGCCTACCTGATTACCGGCCTTTTGATCACGCCCTTCTCCGGCTGGCTTTCCGACCGCCTCGGCCTGTGGAGCCGCCGCACGCGGGCGTGGCTCGGCGTGCCCTGCTTCCTCATTCTGGCGGTGGTGTTCGCGGCGGGCTTCTACTATCAGATCGCCGCCTGCTGCGCGATCGGGATGTTCCTGTTCATCATTCCCGTGACCGGCGTGCATATCGCCACGCAGGAACTGGTGCCCACCCGCTACAAGGCCACCGCGTACGGAACCTATGTGACTCTGCTCCAGGGGCTGGGCTTCTTCGGACCCATGCTCGCCGGGGCGCTTTCCGATGCGTTCGGGCTCCAGCTGGCGCTTGTCTACATGCAGCTGGTGTTCGTCATCGGCGGCCTGATCATGCTGGTCGCGGGCTTCACCTACGTCAAGGACTACAACAGGGCCCGCGCCATGGAAGCCTGATCCTCGGCACGTTACTCCATACCCCCCTCATGTTCCCTTTGCCGCCGCCCCCCACTTTCGGCGGCAAAGGGAACATGTACAGTGAGCGGGAAAGGCCACGGAGAGGGACGGCGCGTTCCAATATGTATGGACGGACAATGATGAAGCGACGCAACTTCGTGTAGCGCAATGCAAAAACGATATCTTTTTTCTTTTGAACGTGTCGTATCTCTTTTTACATATCCATGTATGCTTTCTCCGTATCATTTTTCGCAATCGGAAACGCCTTGTTGCCAAGGCGCACCGAATAATTTATCGTTTTGCCCTGAGTAAAACAGGCTCCATCCTTATCTGTTATGAAGGGGAAATCCGTGTTGACCTCACAGCAGATAGCCCATGTTCTGGCGTTGCATCTTGCCGGACGCTCCCTCTTTATTGAAGAACTCGCGCTGCTCACGGGCAACGTGCTGCCCGCGTCCGATGAGCGGTGGCGCGAGATGGAGCGTCTCGGGCTGGCGGTGCGCGTCCCTTCGCCGCACGGAACCGCGTGGAAGGCGGGCAAAGAGGCCGCCACGTTCATACGCTCCCAGCTCCCTTTGCTGAAGGAGTTCTTCCGGCCCGACGAAAAGGCCTACGCCCTTACCTGCCTCCACGAGCAAGCCAGTCTCAACGATTGCGAAACCGTCCTGAGCCGGATCAGCCAGTGCGCCGAACGGGACAGAAACATTCTTCCCCTGCTTGAGCTGGCGGTCCTCTTCCTCCTGCGCTGGGGCCGAAGCAACGGCAGGACGGCGGGACTGGACGGCAAGTTCCTGAATCTTGTCTTCGCGGTGCAGGGACTCAGCTTCAATTCCACGGAACTGCTCAAAAAAATACTGCGCCTTTCGGCTCTCGCCTACAGCCTTGCCCGCAAAAACGGCAACAAGCGTTTTTCCGCGCTTCTGCTGCTGTCGCGTATGTATCTGCATGTCTTCATCGGAAGCAACACCACGCGCCTCACCCAGAATCTCAAGCAGGCCCTGTTCCGGGTCAAAAACTACTTTGACGGCGACACGCAGGAACTGCTGCCTCTTTTTGAGGGCCTGCTCGCCTATCTGTGCGGGGATCTCAAGAAAAACATCGACTGGTTCAACCGTTGCCCCGAAGAAACGCCTTGGTATTACAAGCGGTTCTACGATACGCTGGCGGTCTGCACGCTCTTTTCCGCAGGGTATCTGCAACAATTCCACTTTGCGCTCGGCTGCATCGAATTTCTTCGCCGCACGGCGACGCTGACCGACGACATCCTTTCGGCGACCCTGTATGAGGTCAACACGTGCTTCCTGCTGCTGCGCAAGGGGGACAGCGGCAAGGCGCTGGAGTTCATCAACCGGCTGCGGGTTTCTCCGCTGTACGCGCAGCATACCGTGGTCAATTCGCTGACGACGCGGGCGCATGCGCTGTACCATTTTCTGGCGGGCGACATCGAGCGCGCCTATGCCGTCCTGAACGACGAAACCCGCCGAGCGATCACCCGCGACATCAGGCCCGCGACCTTCAAGGATCCGCTTGTCCTCGACATGCTCTATGTCTTTGCGCACAACGGCTATGCGCCCATCCCGCACTATGAGCTGGAACCCACGTTGGGCCATCTGCTTCAGGGGGCCAACGTGCACCTGAAAGGGGCGGCCATGCGCGTTCAGGCCCTGTTGCTGCGCGACGGAGGAGAGGAGCCGCAGAAACAGCTTGAGCTGTTGCGTCAGGGCTTCGAGCTGATCCGCACGACGCGGGATATGCATGAGCTGACCCTCACCGCGCACGAGCTGGCCAATACCTGCGAACTGTGCGGCAACATGGAAGAGGCCCAGTCGCTCCGCACCATCGTTTACAAGGCCACCGGGAAGCGGCTTGACGCCTCGGCTCCCTACCACCAGACTTCCCTCGCCTGTCTGAACGTGCCTCCGGCGGCGTTCAGCCTGTTTACCTACTCCCTTCCCGATGCCGAATCCGAAGAGAAATATATCATCGAACGTTGCCACAAGGCGTTGAGCGCCGCGCCGCAGCGCGAAATCTTTGAGGAAAGGCTTCATCTGCTTCTCCGGGCCTCCATCGACGGCTTCCGGGTCGAGCGGGCCGCGTTTTTCCGCACGACCGACGAAGACGAGCCTTTGCAGTTCGTTCAGGCCGTCAATCTGTCCGCCCTCGAATTGAAAAGCGAGCACATGCGGCCTTGCATGCAATGGCTCGCGCACGTCGCGCGGCAGCGTTCCGCCACGACGCCGGTGCATTTCCACAAGCGATACGGCCTGTGCCTCAGCATCGACATCGGAGCGGAGCCGCCGTGGCTCCTGTATATGAGCAGCACCTATTCGGATTTGCCCGCCGACGAATTTTCCCTGTTTGAACTGCGGTGCGCGGCCCGTCTGTTTACGGCGGAATTGCGTTCGGCCCTTTTCGTGCGGCGGTTGAAGGAACGTGAAAACGAACTGCAGCAGAATAAGCTGCGCAGCATCTTTTTACAGGAGGACAAAAGCGAATGTCTGGTGCTGGGGGCCGGTCTGCACTCCCTCCTCAACGAAGCGAAGTACGCCGCCGTAACGGACGTCCCCGTCCTGCTCTGGGGAGAAACCGGAGTCGGCAAGGAAGTCATGGCCCGGCATATCCACCGCCTCAGCGGACGTCAGGGGCCGTTCATAGCCGTCCATCCCGCAAGCATGGTCGAATCGCTTTTTGAAAGCGAATTTTTCGGGCACGAGCGGGGCGCGTTTACCGGCGCGTCCAACCAGAAAATCGGCCTGTTCGAGATGGCGGATCAGGGAACGCTGTTTATCGACGAAATAGGGGAAAGGTCGCCGCTCATTCAGACGACGCTCCTGCGGGTGCTTCAGGAGCAGCGGTTCATGCGCGTCGGCGGAACGGCGGA
>CAUHBW010000243.1 GCA_959604115.1 uncultured Bilophila sp.
AAGGTCCATAAGTCCCGAGTGCAAGCGCGCCGTGTACGGCAATGCCGGAAAACGCCTTATTGAAGCCATCGAGTTCGGCGGCGCTGAACGAGACCCGGACAGCTCCCATGTTTTCACCAAGCTGCGCGATGTTCGCCGTGCCGGGGATGGGAACAATCCGGGGCTTCCGGGCCAGCAGCCATGCAAGCGCGATTTGGGCTGGCGTGCGGTACGACGCCCGGCAAACGGCGACGCCGTCTTCATCGTTGAAAGTTTGAAGAAGCCCACAGTCGGCGTTCCGGCCCAGACGCTTCCCTTCACGAAATCGCATCTGGAAAAACGGCTCATGGCTTTCTCCCGTGGTGGGAAAATAGCAACACGCCTTTTCGCACTGTAGACCCGATTCTCTCTGATCCTTGCCAAATCCTCTCTGAGTCCGCCCATAGAGCATGGAACATGCCATCAACACGGCAATATCTGGTGTTTTTTTATACAATCTGCTCAAATCATGGACAGGGAGTCATGGAAGGAAATGGCCCCACCAAGGCGGCGAGAAACGGCGATCTCTATGAAGGGGAGGCTGCTGCGCCTTATGCCCCACGCCGGGAAGTACCCGACCGCCGTCAAGGGATTGTCGATGGTTCGCAGGGAACAGGCCCATCAGATCGAGAGCCGTTTTTACAAGCCGTCCGTGTCATCATCCGGGGCCAAGCGTTCCCGCATAGTGACCAGAGAGTATCTTTACGGGGAAAAACCAGTGCATGATTGCCGGGGTTGGATGTGCCGTGCCTTTTCTCGGTGACGAAGGCCCCGCGCGGCGGCCTTTTCTGGCCGTATCGCTTGAGCTGGACAAAAGCCTTCTTGCCCGGTTGACGCGGGAAATCGGCTTGCCCATGAATACGGGCTCTGCGCAGGGGGTTGCCGTTTGAAACGGCTCATCAGGAAATGCCCTTTTCCCGCCCGCCCTGTGCCCACAGTGCAATCCGCATGCGACTATGGGGCTGCAATCCTTGCCTGATGCTCTCGCCCTCCTATCCAGTGCAGGAAAAATGTGCTACGCAGGAATTGAAAAGGTTTGCCATTATCAACGTATCCAAAATAATGGGCGATAAACATGACTGAATCGGAACGCGCGGAGTTGATGAAGGACAACAGTTTGTTGAAGGAACTGTTGCTGAAACGGATGCCGGAACCCGGAAAATGTTCCACCGCCGTGGAAGGCTTGTCCATGTCGCGGCGCGAATCGGACGTCCATGTGGAAAACTGTTTTTACAGGCCTTCCGTCGGACTGGTCGTTCAGGGAAGCAAGCGGTCAGTTGTGGGTTCCGACGAATACAGCTACGGAGAAAATCAATGTCTTGTGGTCAGCGTGGACATGCCGAGTTCTTTTTTTGCTTCCGGGGCCACTCATGAACGTCCTTTTCTGGCCATATCGCTCGATCTGGACAAATATCTGATCTCGCGGCTTGTCATGGAACTTCCCGCCGTCCCTGACGCCGGAAACGAATCCTGTAAAGGCGTGGGCGTTACGAACGCCACGCCCGATCTTTTGAATGCGTTCCTGCGCCTGGTCGAACTTCTGGAAAAGCCGGAAGAGGTGGCGTTTCTGGCCCCCGTCGTCATTCAGGAGATCCATTACCGGCTGCTTCTGGGGCCGCTGGGCAATAATCTGCGAAGGTTCAGCACCCTCGGCACGCAAAGCAACCAGATCGCTCAGGCCGTCGCATGGTTGCGGGACAACTATAAGGAACCGCTGCAAATCGAGACGCTGGCGCGCCGCGTCAACATGGGCACGTCGACCTTTCACCGGCACTTCAAGGAGGTTACCTCCCTCAGCCCCCTGCAGTACCATAAGCGCTTGCGACTGTATGAAGCGCAGCGGCTGATGCTCACGGAAGATGCCGACGCCGCCGGTGCAGGGCTGGCGGTGGGTTACGAAAGTCCGACGCAGTTCAATCGCGAGTACAAAAGGATGTTTGGGGAGCCTCCACGCCGTGACGTCATGCGCCGTCGCTGATCGTGGGTTCCCGTAGAACAACGGCCCGCCTTCCCCTTTTGGAGAAGACGGGCCGTTGTCGGTCATAACCGGAGAAGCGTCGGTAAAGGGGGGCGTTCTTTCAGGGCCGGATGCCCTTCATCGGATACTGGCTCCAGTCGTTCGCCGGAGGCCTCCTCGGTGGGAATCGCCACGGCGGGATATTTCCCGGTGGCCTCATACCCGGTGGGCGTATAGACGCTGGCCGCAATCTTGAGGCGGTTCAAGGATTTTTTACGGAAGGCGCAGCTTCAGCCACACCGGTGAAAGTCGGCGTCGATACCATGGCCAGAGTTGTCAGAGAGTTTTTTCATCCATAAAAAAGACGTCCTGTCCGGAAGATCACAGGACATGGCGTCATCCTTATCGGCGTTAGCATGCGGACGCGACTCTTTCAATATGCATGATTCCACCACTCCACGAAGAACCTTCGTCGTGGAGTGGTGGAATCATGTGTTTTTGAGACTTGTTACTGAGATGGCATTGTCCCGGCCCGGGATGGATAAAAAGAGCGGCGCGCTTCGCCGTTTCCGATGCCGCGCCGCCAGTGGCGCACGACTCGGGTGACAGGTATAATGCATGCCCCATGCGCTCCTTTCCGCACAATGCACGCACTGATCGTCAGGTAACGCTGGAATTTCCAGTCTGACGAACTACAGTTTCAGTTCACGCTGCACTCTTTTCAGTTCTTCCGGGATATTGATTCCCTGCGGACATTTGGGGAGGCACAGCCCGCAGCCGTCGCAGGCCTGCGGTTTGTCGCCGCGCTGGATGGGAGACATGGAGAACCGGACCAGCCGTTGCGCCCGTGCCATGTCTCCATCGGCCTTGTATTGGTTGAAGACCATGTTGAAGAGATAGCCGATGGCCACATTGCGGGGACAGGGAATGCAGTTGTAGCAGCCGGTGCAGGGAATGGAGCCCTCATAGGAGCGGTAGCGCCGCGCCGCGCGGCCGATGACGGCCACATCCTCGGCGTCCAGCATTCCCGGCCCTGAGCGTTTGGCATAGGAAAGATTATCCACAACGTTCTGTATGGAGCCCATGCCGCTGAGCACGACGCTCACTTCCGGCATGTTCCACAAGTAGTCCAGCGCCCATTCCACAGGCGGACGCTTGCGCGGCGCGGCGTCGAATACGGCCTGCACTTCTTTGGGCGGCTTGACCAGAAAGCCGTTGCGCAGCGGTTCCATGATCGAAACGCCCATACCCCGGCTGGCGGCGTACTTGAGGCTCAACAGTCCGGCCTCATGCTCCGTGTCCAGATAGTTTTGCTGGATAAGGCAGAAATTCCAGTCCGGGTTGGCGTCCACCACGCGCTTGAACAGGGTTACGTTGTCATGGAAGGAGAAGCCCGAAAACCGGATTTTGCCCTGCGCCTTGAGCGTCTCGATCTTCTCCATGAGCTTGAAGGGCAGGACCTTTTCTTTTCAGGCCCGGTGCATGATCATGTGGATGTGGTAAAAGTCGATGACGTCCGTTTGCAGCCGCCCGCGGGATTCGTCGAAAAAGCGCTCGAAATCCTCGGGGCGTTCCATGATCCACCACGGGGACTTGGAGGTGACGTACACCCGGTCGCGGTAGCCGTCCGCCAACGCCTTGCCGGTGACGAGCTCGCTTTGTCCGCCGAGATAGACGTAGCCCGTATCCACATAATTCAGGCCGTTGTCGATGGCGTGGCGCACCATGCGGATGCTTTACGCCTCGTCCACGGTCTTGCCGTCGGCCAGCATGGGCAACCGCAGCATGCCGAAGCCGAGGGCTGAGACGCTGACGCCCGTGAGCCCGTGCGGACGATACCGCATTCCTTCATGGTAATTGCGGATATTCTTGGGTTCCTGCGCCTTGGCCCATGCATGGGAAAGCGTCCCCGCCCCGCCCTGCAGACCTCCGGCGGCGGCCAGCGCCGTCGCGCTCTTGAGAAATGTACGTCTGTCCATTGCCGTTCCTTCGCTTATGCCCGCAGCCCCATAAGCCGCGTGGGGTTGGTTTTTGTCATCGTGTCCACCTGCGCGCGGGAGAGCCCCGCCTTGAGCAGTGAGAGGATGGAGGCGCGCATGCCTTCGAGGGGATCGGGCAGACCCGCCTGTCCCATGTCCGTCGAGATGAAGGTGCGTTCCGGCGCTATGCTGGCGAAACCGGCGAAGACCTCCGGGCTCATTGCGGGGAATTGCGGCATGGCCGTTCCCGGACCCCAGAAGCGGGGCAGGCAGCAGACCTCCGCATAGCCCCCCAAATCCACGAGTTCCCGGATCTGGTCGGGCGTCATGGTCCAGATGAGGGAGTTGACGTGCGTCGCCACGAACTTGCCCACACCGACTTCACGGGCTTTGCGGGCCAGAGTCAGGCTCTCCGCCTGAGAGCTGTGCCCGGTGGCGAAGATGATGTCCGCCTCGGCGCAAATCTCCATGACCCGCACCACTTCGGGCAGCACGCGCCCGGAGGCGTCCAGCACGGGGATGCCTGTGCCGCGCTTTTCCCGCGCGCACTGGTAGGCCGCGTCCAGCGTCGGCATCCAGATGCAGCGGCAGAGCTTGCCCGTGGTCCTGAGGGCCTGCTCCGCCGCGTAGGGGTTCACCCGATCCCCCAGCAGCCTGTTCATGATGATGCTGCCGAAAACCTCGAAGCCGGGCAGAGCGTTGCGGATCAGAAAGGCCCGGTCGTGGCAGCTCCAGTCGTTGGATTTGTACATGACGGCGCGGTATCCGGCCTGTTGCGCTTCGCGGGCGAAGCCCAGCTCGTCGATGGAACGCGGGCGCGAGTCGGGCGCGGCATGGATGTGGATGTCGCTCACGCCGGTGAGAAGGTCTTCGGAGGAGGCCGCAAACGCATGTTCATCTGTTGCGATCGTGGGCATGAGTATTGCGCCCCCTGCGGCAAGGCCTGCCGTTTTGATGAAATCCCTGCGGGATATGCCGTTCGGTTTCCATTGCATGGTTTCCCCCTGATTTGGCGTTCTTTTCGATATGTTTTTACTCAGGATGGAAAGGGAAAAACATATACGATGGCACCAAAAAATTGCCTTATTCTGCAATGCAGGTTTGAAACCTTTTTCGTCCATAAAAAACGGGACAGGGCCTTCAGGCCTTTGTCCCGTTTTCAGTGAGGGGCGATAGCGCCCTTCGCTCTTTGCGCGTTACCGTCCAGAGTGAATGTTTTCAAAAAGGTTTTGCTATGTTGAGCAATTGTGGGGAGGGCCAATCCTTGCGGGCGCTGTTTCCGTTGTTCTGAAAACCGAAACCGAACTTGGCGGCAATGACGACGCGCCGTCGATTTCGTAAGGGCAATCCGGTCAGCATTCCCGGATCAGCGGCAAGCATCACCTTTTTCTCAGCAGATTGCCTTGCTGTCACTGGTACCTTCTCTTTCGATTCATGAGTCCTGACTCCAGACAAAAAACGTTACATGCTCTCTAATGAGCAACAATTTTTACCTAATTTTTTAGAATGGTATAAGGCTCGGTCTGCCGCAGCGTACACATCTGCAAAATCATATTTCCCTTCAAAGCTCGCTATACCAATACTGCATGAGATACCCCGTATCCCCTGTATTGACAGCTCGGATACGCTGTTGCGCACGTCATCAGCTTTCGCAAGCATCTTTTTCTTGTCGATGCTGGCGACATAGACGCAAAATTCATCTCCACCCAAACGACCTGCTATTCCATGAGCACCGAAGTGATTTTGAATGATTCCGGCGACGGCTATCAGCACATCATCTCCCGCCGGATGACCATATGTATCATTAAGCTTCTTGAAGTTATCCACGTCCAGTATCAGTAAAAAACCAGAGTGGTTCTTGGACAATGACGCTTCGACAAGGTGTGTCAAGGTCACTTTATTATATAAACCCGTCATCATGTCGTGCTTGGCTTGTCGAGTCAATTTTGTCATATATTTTTCGCTCAGGATCAGGACAATGGAGACGACCCAAAACAGGGAGAGAACAGCTACAAGAAACTGTGCTCCCAACTGCCAAAATTGACTCAGCACTCTTTCTGATAAATGGACACCTTCACTCCGCAATATCATCTCTGTCCGATTATAGAAGTGATACCATAGCCCTAATGTT
>CAUHBW010000244.1 GCA_959604115.1 uncultured Bilophila sp.
GGAGGAAGGGACTTTCTTCAGAAAGTCCCTTCCTCCCCCCTCCAATTTCATCTTCACCACTTCGTAATAACCACCGGCAAATCCCGAATGGCCTCGCGCAAAGCCTCGGGCGAGGCGACCGCCGCACCGACCTGCGCGACGACAAGCCCGGCGGCGTAGTTGGCGAGCACGCAGGAGGCCAGCAGCGGCACTCCGGCGGCAAGCCCGAGCCCGAGCGTGGCGATCACCGTGTCGCCCGCGCCGGTGACGTCAAAGACATCCTGCGCCATCGTGGGCACATGCCAGACGTCCGCACCGGAAAACAGAGCCATGCCGTCCGGCCCGAGCGTCGTCAGCAGATGCGGACAGCCGACCTTGCCCAGAATGGACCGACCGGCGGCAAGAATCTCCTCGCGGCTCCGCACCGGCATCCCGGCGCACTCGCCCGTTTCCTTGGTGTTCGGCGTCAGCAGGAAGGAACCGCCGTACAGCCCCACGTTGCTCGGCTTGGGATCGATCAGAACCTTGACCGGATGCGGGCAGGATGCCAGCAAGGCCCGGAAACGGTCCATGAACGCCGCCGAAACCAGCCCCTTGCTGTAGTCCGACAGAATCACCACCTCATGATCGGGAAGCTGGGCGGCGACGACGGACAGAACGGCCTCTTGCTCGTCGTCGGAAAAGGGGCTGGCGTCCTCCTGATCCAGACGCAGCATCTGCTGCCGCCGGGCCATGACCCGCGTCTTCACCGTGGTGGGCCGAAGCGGCAAGGTGACGAACGCGCCTCGAATCCCCTCGGTACGGACCAACGAACGGATGCGTTCGGCGGAGGCGTCTTCACCCATTGAGCCGATGAGCGTAGCCACGCCGCCGAGCGCCACGATGTTGCGGGCCACGTTGCCCGCGCCGCCGAGCAGATAGCGTTCGCGCTCGATCCGCACGACCGGCACGGGCGCTTCCGGCGAAATGCGATCGGCGTCACCCATGAGATAGGCGTCCAGCATGACGTCGCCGACGACCAGCACGCGCTTGCCGATCAAGTCGCCGACGACATCGGGCGTCAAAAGAACGGAAGACACGTCAGACATGAAAATCCTTTGGTTCGGAGTCTTGCCCGGAGACGGCGAGGTCCAGCCCCAGACGGCGCAGAAGGTCCGCAAGCTGCTCCTCCGATTCGTAGGGCAGCGTGATCCGGCCCGCGCGATCGTTCCCGGAAATAGACGCCTTGGCGGCGACGGATTCCCGAAGCCGACGGATCGCCAATTTGATGCTCGCCGGTTTGGGAGCGCGGGGGCGTTTCGCCACGGGTGCGGCGGAGGCGAGCGAGGACGGCAGCAGACCGTACCGCTTCCAGTGGATGACCGCCTCCTCGGCTTCGCGCACAGACAGGCGACGGCTCAGAATCGCCTCGAACAGCACGTCCTGCAACGCCCGCTCGGGCAGGGCCAGCACGGCCCGGGCGTGTCCCGGCGTAAAGGAGCCTTCCCTGAGCGCTTCCTGCATGGGACGCGGCAACTGGAGCAGGCGCAAAGAGTTCGCCACGGCGGAACGGCTTTTGCCGAGCCGCTGCGCCAGTTCCTCCTGACTGAACGGCAGCCGCTCGCGGAGGGACTGGATCGCCTGCGCCTCTTCAAGAGGATTCAGATCTTCGCGCTGGAGGTTCTCGATGAGCGCGGCGGTCAGGGCGTCCTCGTCGGACATTTCCCGGAGCAGCACCGGAACCTCGGTCAGCCCGGCCCGCTGCGCGGCGCGCCAGCGACGTTCTCCGGCCACGATTTCGTATACGGTCGCCGTCTCCGTCCGGCGCGGACGCACCAGCAGGGGCTGGATGATCCCCTGACTACGGATGGACGCCGCCAGTTCCTCAAGCGCGGCCTCGTCAAAATGCTTGCGGGGCTGGTTCCTGCACGGCGTCAGCGCGGCGATGGGGAGGGTCGTCGTCTGTTTGGGCGTCGAAGCCGCGGAAACCTCAGCCTCTCCCTTCGCGTCCGAAGGCCGCTCGACAGTCTGGGTGGTGTTGCGGAACAGGGCGTCCAGACCACGCCCCAAACCACGTTCAGTCGCGGACATGGGAAAACCTCACTGTCGTTCCGGGCAGGATCGGCCTGCCGGTGTTTTCACGTGGAACACGAGTCAGTCCTTCGCCGCCTTGGCGGGGGGCTTGCGCATGACGATTTCCTTGGCGAGATTCAGATAGGCTTCCGAGCCCTTGGACTTGATGTCGTAATGAAGGATCGACTTGCCGAAGCTCGGGGCTTCCGAGAGGCGCACGGTGCGGGGAATGAGGGTCTTGCAGACCTGATCGGGGAAACAGCGTTCCACTTCGCTCTGCACCTGCCGGGTCAGCCGGTTTCTGCCGTCGTACATGGTCAGCACGATGCCGAGCAGGGCCAACTGCGGATTGAGACGCTTCTTGACCTGCTCATAGGTTTGCAGAAGCTTGACGATGCCCTCCAACGCGAAGAACTCGCACTGGAGCGGCACGAGGATTTCCCTCGCGGCGCACAGGGCGTTGAGCGTCAGCAGGCCGAGCGACGGCGGGCAGTCGAGGATGATGTAGTCGAAACGCTTTCCCAGAGGCTCAAGCAAATCGGTCAGGTAAAATTCGCGGCCGATCTTGTCCACGAGTTCCAGCTCGGCGGCCGCGAGGTCCGTGCCCGAAGGCAACAGGAACAGGAACGGGGAAACCGTGGACAGGATGGCTTCGTTGACGCGCTCGGGCTGGAAAAACGATGTGTACAGATTGCACGGCAGGGCATCCTGACCGAACCCCAGCCCGCTGGTCGTGTTCGCCTGCGGGTCGCAATCCACAAGCAAAACGCGCTTTTCCATGATCGCCAGCGAAGCGGCCAGATTGATGGCGGTGGTGGTTTTGCCCACGCCGCCCTTCTGATTGGCAATGGCAATGATTCGAGCCATGATGTCCCTCGTTGCTGTTTCACGGGAAACAGACACGGTTTCCCTTACCGTTCTGTAGAAGATGTGACAGGCCGCGTCAAGAGACTGACGGGAAAGAATAAAAGAGGAGGATATACCACAGGGGAACATTGTTCTCTCCCGCACCGTTCCGGTACATCCGCCGCGTCCGACACGATAGCTCCCCAGCGGGGGACGAGAGTGTCGGACGCCAGAAAAGGAAAAAGGAGAGGCGCCGCGCGGCTTGCCCTTTCCTTTGTCGGAAAAGGCAACAACTGTCCGGTACGCGGACCAGTTGCGGCGCAACGCCCGCTGCGGAACGCCCCCGGAACCGGAGACGGCGTTGTTTCCTGTTTGGCTCCGGGCGGCGTCTCCACGAAAAACGGATCCGCCGGGAAAGGCCCTACTCGTCCGATCTGGGGCACGGTTCGTTCACCAGCGACGCCCATTCGGCAAGGAACGCGGACCGGCCTTCTGCTTCCCAGTTGTCCATTTCGCCGACAAAGGCCGCCGCCTTGTCCCGCAATTCAGTTTCCGTGCCGGAATTGGCGACGACGCGGTCGCACCCCGCCATCTTGCGCTCCTGCGTCCATTGCAGGCCGTCCATCCGGGCCATAAACGCATCCGACCAGCCCCGGACGTCCACCAGGCGGCGGCAACGTTCGCCCTGCTCGCAGGCGACGCCCACCACATACGGCTTCCCTTCCCCGCAGATTTTCCGGCTCCAGCCGGACTCGAACCACAGCGGAACCTCCGCGACGGCATACCCCCGCCCCGCTTCCTCCTGTCCGCTCCAGAACCGTTCCAGATCATCCAGTACCAGCGGGTGCAACAGGTTTTCCAGTTCCCGCACGTCCACGCCGGACTCGGCGGAAGGCAGCAGCGCGGCGGCCAAAGCCTTGCGGTCCACGGGCGAACGGTCGTCCGGAACGAACCGGTCGCCGTACCGTCGGCGCAGGGCCTGCCACGCTTCCTGTCCGGGCTCGTACAGCCGGATCACAGCCGCGTCCGCGCTCCACGTGGGTACGCCCCGCTCCGCCAGCAGGCGCATGAACAACGACTTGCCCGAGCCCGCCACGCCGGTCACGACCACGCGCCGCATATGGCGCTCCAGCGTCAACGCCGTCCGTACGAAATCCTCCGGCGGCGGGCAGGTAAAGGCCATCGGTTCGCCCGTAAACGGATGCACGAAGGACAAATGCCACGCGTGCAGCATCTGCCGGGGCGCGGGATCGTGCTTGAGCAGCACGCCGGGAACCGGCGGCGAAAGCGTCTGCCCGCCTCTCCCGTACAGCCTGTCGCCCCAGAGCGGGTGCCCGACATGCGCCATGTGCACGCGAATCTGATGCGTGCGGCCCGTAAAAATCCGTACCCCGAGCAGCGCATAGCCCCGTCCCCTGTGCAGCACGCGCCACGCGCTCCGGGCTTCCTTGCCGTTCTTCACCACCGCGACCTTGACCTTGACCGTGGGGTGTCTGCCGAGCGGCGCGTCGACCTCGCCCATCGGCGCGGGCACGCCCTGCACCAGCGCCAGATACTCCTTGCGGATTTCCCGTTCCGCGAACGCTTCCGAGAGCCGCAGCCGGGCCTCTTCCGTCAGCGCGACGCAGATGAGTCCCGAGGTGTCCTTGTCCAGCCGGTGCACGATGCCGGGCCGGAAGCCCTCCTGCGCCCGCAGCGACGGGAACCGCGCCACCAGCCGGTGCACGAGCGTCCCCTCGGGGCAGCTCGGTGCGGGGTGGACGGTCATGCCCGCCGGTTTGTTGAGCACGGCGAGCCATTCGTCCTGATATACAATTTCGAGGTCGCCCTCTTCCGGCCGCACGGACGTGGGCTCGGCGTCCATCCGCAGTTCGACGCGCTGCCCCGGTCCCACCTTGGCGGACACGTCCGTGCACGTCGCCCCGTCCACAAGACAACCGCCGTCACGGATCGCCCGCTTGATTTTTTCACGTGAAACATCCCGCTCCCGCAGGGCGTCCCCCAGGAACCGGTCAAGGCGCGTACGCCCTTCTTCTACCGTAAACGTATAATTTTTCATATATAGTGACTGTCGCGGGGAAGAAAAACCTTGCCAAAGAAAGGTTCTCCCTCCCCAGCGCCCCACCGTTCCAAAAACTTTCGGCTGTGGGGAGGGTATTCGCCGGGAGTCCGTTCCGGCGTGGTTTCATTCAAACGGAAAAGGCTATTTTCTCAGGAAGCCGGGAAGCTTGAAGTACAGTTGCGAAAGCGGATCGAAGAGGCTTCCCGGCAGCCACGAAGCGAGCCGGAACAGCCGGATTTTGGGCGACGCCGTATAGGGGGCCACCAGTTTGCGGGCTTCGGCTCCCCTGCCCTCGCGCCACAGGGTCACGGCCTTCTGGAACGCGGCCCGACGCGTCAGGATGTCCACCAGATCGGGATACTCTTGATCGTATCCGGGATACAGCTTGCGGTGCTTGTCGAGAATCCGCAGGGTTTCGTCCGCGAACTGGCCGAACTTGCGGAAGGTGGTGTTCACGCCGTGGATACGCCACCGGGTCAGCGGCTCGTCCACGTGGTCCAGCTCCCACGTCTTGGCGATGCGGTAAAACACGTCCGCCTCTTCGCACACGTTCAGCGATTCGTCGAACCACTCGCCCAGACCGTCCAGCGCGGACTTGCGGATCACCGCCGAGGACATGGAAATCCACTGCCGGGTCATCAGCTCGCGGAACACCATACCTCGCGCGGGCCGGGTCGATTCGAACATGCGCGACAGCGTTTTCCTGCCGTTGAACATCTCGGTGTCGGTGCTGACCAGCCCGACCTTCGGATTGGCCTCGAACAGAGCCACCTGCTTTTCCAGCTTGGTGGGGAGCCATTCGTCGTCGCAGTCCAGAAAGGCCAGCAGTTCGCCCTCGGCCTTCGCGATGGCGAGGTTGCGCGCGGCTCCGAGCGGGACGGTCTTTTCCGCGAGGAAGTAGCGCACCTTCGGTCCGTAGCTTTGCGCGACGGCTGCGCTGTCGTCCGTGGAGCAGTTGTCCCAGAAGACGATCTCCCAGTCCTTCCACGTCTGGCGGAACACCGAGTCCATCGCTTCGCGCAGATGCTCCGCGCTGTTGTAGCAGTTCATGATAACCGTAACTTTCGGCATAGAGACCTCGTAGAGTAGAATGGAGGTGGGTGGAAGATACGGGGAGGGGAAGGAGAACCTTTCTAAAGAAA
>CAUHBW010000245.1 GCA_959604115.1 uncultured Bilophila sp.
GACCGCATCACCGAGGACGTCTACCGCGAAGCGCAGGGACCGTTCAACATCCGCTCCGCGCAGCAGCTCGGAGACGTGCTGTTCAACCGCCTGAAGCTGCCGGTTTCCGGCAAGACGCGCGGCGGGCAGGCCTCCACCTCGCAGGACGTGCTGGAAAAGCTCTCCGGGCACCACCCCGTGGTGGACGCGCTCCTCGAATTCCGCAAGCTGGAAAAGCTGCGTTCGACCTATCTCGAACCCCTGCCCCGGCTCATGGGCGAGGACGGACGCATCCGCACGACCTTCAACCAGCTCGCCACCGCTACGGGCCGCCTGTCGTCCAGCAATCCGAATCTCCAGAACATTCCGGTGCGCGGCGCGCTCGGACGCCGGATGCGCGCCTGCTTCACCGCGCCCGAGGGCAAGAAGCTCATTTCCGCCGACTATTCGCAAATCGAACTGCGCGTGCTGGCGCACCTTTCCCGCGACGAAACGTTGCTCGCGGCCTTCCGCGAAGGCGCGGACATTCACGCCCGCACCGCCAGCCTGCTGTTCGACGCTTCGCCCTCCGAGATCACGCCCGACCAGCGCCGCAACGCCAAGACCATCAACTTCGGCCTGATCTACGGCATGGGACCGCAGAAGCTCGCGCAGGAGCTCAAGATTCCGCTCTCCGAGGCCAAGGCGTTCATGGCCCGCTATTTCGAGCGGTTGCAGGGGCTGAAACATTTTTACGAGAACGTCGAGGAAATGGCCCGCGAACAGGGCTATGTGACCACGCTCGCCGGACGCCGCCGCCCCCTGCCGGACATTCAGGCCGAGAGCCAGCAGGCCCGGTCGCTGGCCCGGCGACAGGCCATCAACACGCTCATTCAGGGCAGCGCGGCGGACATCATCAAGCTGGCCATGCTCGCCGTGCACGGCGACGGGGAGCTTCGCGCGCTGGAAGCCCGCCTGCTGTTGCAGGTACACGACGAACTTCTGCTCGAAGTGCCCGAAGCCGCCGCCCAGCGGGCCGGGGAACGCGTCGCCGCGCTCATGGCGGGCGTGCGTCCCGGCGGGATCACGCTGGACGTCCCCCTCAAGGCCGACTGGGGCGCCGCCTCGAACTGGGGCGACGCGCATTGATGATGGAGTGAAAGGAACGGGACAGTGAAATCGGAGAAGGGGAACCCTTCTGAAGAAGGGCTTCCCCTTCCCCGAACCCCACCCCCTCCTCTCCTAAGACTTTTGTGTTTTTGGATCGTACGATGGGCGACGTTTGACGCCGCTCACGACATTTCGCAAGAAAACCGAGGAAAACCATGTCCAGATTCATCAACCCCAAGCATCTGATGGGAGCCACGAAAAACTCCCTGTCCGGCCTCGCCTTCGCGTGGAAGGGCGAGCAGGCGTTCCGGCATGAAGTGATGGTGCTTGCCCTGCTGGCGGTCATTCTGGCGGCGACGGGCAAAAACGCCGGGGAATGGCTGCTCGTGCTCGGCGGCTGGATCGGCGTCATGGTCGTGGAACTGCTCAACAGCGCCGACGAGGAATCCTTCGACCTCGTGACCACCGAGTGGAACGAACACGTCAAACGCGGCAAGGACATGGCCTCCGCCGCCATCTTCCTCGCCATGGTCATCAATGCGGGCATCTGGGCCTATGTGTTCTTCCTGAACTGATCCCGCCCAACGCCCCCAAAAAACTCTTTTGCCACAACCACACCGAGCCCAAACAGGGAAGACACCCACGTCGCCCACGCCCCCATTACGAAAGTCTTGGGAGGGAGAGGGGCGGGTTTTTGGGAAAGGAACCCCATGCAACAGCTTTTCCTCAAAAAACATGAAGACCGCCGCCTGCGGGCGGGGCACCTGTGGATATTCAGCAACGAGGTGGACGTGAAGCGTTCCCCGCTGACGGCGTTCGCGCCGGGCGAGGCCGTGCAGGTCTGCGACGCGGGAGGCCGCCCGCTCGGCACGGCCTACGTCAATCCGGCCTCGCTCATCGCGGCCCGCATCGTCAGCCGCAGGGCCGACGAGCCGCTCGACGCCGGACTCATCCGCAAACGCCTCGAACGCGCCCTGTCCCTGCGCGAAACCCTGTTCGACGTCCCGTTCTACCGCCTGTGCCACGGCGAAGGCGACTGGATGCCCGGCCTCGTGCTCGACCGCTACGGCGACGTATTCAGCGCCCAGATCACCACGGCGGGCATGGACGCCCAGAAGGACGCCCTGCTCGACGTGCTCGGGGAACTGTTCAAGCCCGAAGCCGTGCTGTTCCGCAACGACGTGAGCGTGCGGACGATGGAAAACCTGCCCCTGACCGTGGAAACCGGCATGGGAACCGTGCCCGACGAAATCGAGGTGCGGGAAAGCGGCGCGACGTTCACCGTGTCGCTGGCGGAAGGCCAGAAGACCGGCTGGTTCTACGATCAGCGTCCCAACCGGGTGGAGGCCGCAAAATACGCCAAGGGCAAAAGCGTGCTCGACGCCTTCTGCTACGCGGGCGCGTTCGGCGTCATGGCGGCCCGGAACGGCGCGTCGGAAGTCGCCTTCCTCGACGCCTCAAGGCAGGCTCTGGACATGGCGATGCGCAACCTCAGGGGCAACGCGGACTGTCCCGGCGAAACCCTGCCCGGCGACGCGCTGGACACGCTGGCCGCCCTGCGCGACGCGGGCCGCACGTTCGGCGTGGTCTGCGTCGATCCGCCCGCGTTCATCAAACGCAAAAAGGACGCCGAACAGGGCCTCAACGCCTATCGCCGGGTCAACGATCTGGGCTTGCAACTGGTGGAAGATGGGGGCATTCTCACGAGCTGTTCCTGTTCGCACCACCTTGAGGCCGAAGCCCTGCGCCGTCTGATCGCCCAGTGCGCCGCCAAAAGGGGCCTGAACACGCAGGTCTTGCATCAGGGCTTTCAGGGCCCGGACCATCCGGTCCACCCGTCCATGCCCGAAACGGCCTACCTCAAAGTCTTCATCCTGCGGGTCTGGAAAGGCTGATCCGCAGAACATGTCCGTATGACAGGAGATACCATGCTCAACAAGCCCCGTTTGCTCACTCCCGGCCCAACGCCTCTGCCCGAGCGCGTCCGTCTGGCTCTCGCGGAGGACATGATCCACCACCGGAAGCCCGGCTTCAAGAAAATCCTGCTCGAAACCGAAGGCATGCTGCAAAAGCTGTTCGGCACCGAACAGCCCGTGCTCCCGCTCTCCTGCTCCGGCACCGGGGCCATGACCGCCGCCGTGCACGGCCTGTTCGCACCCGGCGAAAAGGTCATCGTGGTCAACGGCGGGAAGTTCGGGGAACGCTGGGGCAAAATCGCCGCCACGCGCGGCCTCAGGGTCGTGGAGCTTGAAGTGGAGTGGGGGCAGGCCGTCACGCCCGCGCAGGTCGAACAGGCTCTCCGCGAGCACGACGACGCCAAGGGCGTACTGATGCAGGTCTGCGAAACCTCCACCGCCGCGCAGCATCCCGTGGAAGCCGTCGCCCGCCTCACCCGCACGCGCGACGTGCTGCTGGTGGCGGACGGCATTTCCGCCGTCGGCATCTCTCCCTGCCCGATGGACGCGTGGGGCATCGACTGCCTGCTGACCGGCTCCCAGAAGGGACTCATGGTTCCGCCCGGCATGGCCCTCCTGTCCCTTTCCGAACGGGCGTGGAAGCGCGCCGAGGCCATCCCCGCCTCCTGCTTCTATTTCAACCTCGTGGCCGAGCGGGACAACCTGCTCAAGGGGCAGAGCCTGTTCACCTCGCCGGTCAACCTCATCGTCGGCCTGCACGCCAGCCTGTCCATGATCTTTGAAAACGGCGACATGAACGACGTCTACCGCAAGCAGTGGGCGCTCACCTGCATGGTCCGCACCGGCGCGCAGGCGCTGGACCTCCGGCTTTTCGCGCCCACCCATTTCGCGTGGGGCGTCACCAGCATCGCCCTGCCCTCCGGCGTGGACGGCGACAGGCTGCTCAAGGTGGCGGCGGACGACTGCGGGATTATTTTTGCGGGCGGACAGGATCATTATAAGGGCCGCATGGTCCGCTTCGGGCACATGGGCTGGGTGGACTGGTCCGACGTTTTGGCGGGTCTGCACGCGCTGGCCTACGCTTTGCGGGCTTCCGGCGGCTTCAGCGCCTCGCGCGACCATCTGGAAACGGCGCTCGCCGCGTATCATCGCGCCCTTGACGTCGAGCCCGGACGAGTTATTCCTGATGTAAGAAGCTGAACCGGCCTTCCCGCCGGACTTCACATACAAAACTCGTCCACGGAGATACCATGACCGATCCCTTTGACACCGGCGCCTCGTGCGGTTGCGGCAAGACCGGCTGCGACTGTTCCATGCCTCAGGTTACGTTTTCCACGTTCATTCTCTCGCTGGCCTCCTCCGCGCTCGTGCAGCTCGGCGAAGTGCCCAACCCGGAAACAGGCGCGACCGAACAGGATCTGGTCATCGCCAAGCATACCATCGACATCCTGACGATGCTTGAGGAAAAGACCAAAAACTGCCTCGACGCCGACGAAGCCCGTCTGCTTGAAGGCATCCTGTACGAATTGCGCATGAAATACGTCATGAAAAAGGTGGATTGAAGACCATGCAACACGAAACGATCCGGGTGGGGCTCGTCGGAGTCACCGGGTACACCGGCATGGAGCTGGCCCGTCTGCTGACCGGCCATCCCAACATGAAGCTGACCGCCGCCACATCCCGCACCGAGGCGGGCAAACGGCTCGGCGATCTCTATCCGTTCCTCAACGGGCTTCCCGGAGCCGACGTCGTGCTCATCGAGCCGGAGCCGGAGCTGATCGCCAAGGAATGCGATCTGGCCTTTCTCGCGGTGCCCCACACGGCGGCCACCGAAATGGCGGCGGCCCTCGTGGAGCGCGGCCTCAAGGTGGTGGATCTGTCCGCCGACTTCCGCCTCAAGAGCGCGGACGTCTACGAGCAGTGGTACAAGGTGGAGCACAAGCGTCCCGATCTGCTTCCCGAAGCCGTCTACGGTCTGCCCGAGCTGTACGCCGCCGACATCGCCAAGGCGCGTCTCGTCGCCAATCCCGGCTGTTACCCCACCTCGATCATTCTCGGCCTGACCGCCGCCCTTGCCGACGGGCTGGTCAGAACCGACGGCATCGTCGCGGACTCCAAGTCCGGCGTGTCCGGAGCGGGCCGTTCCGCGAAGCTCGGTTCGCTCTACTGCGAAGTGGCGGATTCCTTCAAGGCCTACGGCATCGGCACCCACCGCCACACCCCGGAAATCGAGCAGGAGCTGTCGCGTCTGGCGCACGAGCCCATGACCGTTTCCTTCAATCCGCATCTCGTGCCCATGAACCGGGGCATTCTGTCCACCATCTACGCCCGGCTCAAGGCTCCGCTTTCTCAGGCCGACGCCCAGCGCGTCTATGAGGAAACGTGGGCGAACAGCCCCTGGGTCCGCGTGCTGCCCACCGGTCAGCTCCCCGAAACGCGCAACGTGCGCGGAACCATGTTCTGCGACATGTCCGTCATCGTCGAGCCCCGGACCAACCGGCTCATCGTCGTGTCCGTCATCGACAACGTCTGCCGCGGTGCGTCCGGGCAGGCCATCGCCAACGCGAACATCATGTGCGGCCTCCCCGTCACCACCGGCCTCATGCTCTGCGCCATGATGCCGTAAGAAGAATGCCTCCGGCGGCAAGGGTGGCTACCGCCCCCCTTGACCCCCTGTCCGGGGGGAATGATTCCCCCCGGACCCCCTCGAAACGAAAAGGGCCGGTCCGGGGGAGCCAGCGCAAGCGGGATGCCGGACCGGCTCTTTTCGTCCTGATGCCGTCAGGCATGACCTTTAACCGGGAAAAACAAAAGGCGGAGAATTTTATTCTCCGCCTTTTTCTATGGCAAATCTTACTCCGTCTTCCGTAACTCCCCAAACGGAAGCATTGAAAAACGGCGGAGTAACTCTACGCCGACATCGCTCTCTTTTGATGAAAAACCGGGAGACGCACGCCATTGGAAAATCCTGCGCGCCGCCCGATCCAACGCCGACCCATACGAAAGTCTTGGGAAGGAGAGGGATGGGGTTTGGGGAAGGGGGAGGGGCCCGTTCTTCAGAAAGGTTGGCGCC
>CAUHBW010000246.1 GCA_959604115.1 uncultured Bilophila sp.
CATCATGCCCCCCGGACAGGGTCAAGGGGCGGTAGCCCCTTGCCGCCGGAGGCATAGACTATGATGCAAGAAGATCAACGGATTGTCGAACAGTGCGAAGCGGGCGTCCGAACGCTCGGCGGCGTGGACGAATGGGTCCGGGCGAACCCGCAGACCGTGGGCTCCTCCGGCGAGGCGCTGCTGCGCGAAAGCAACCGGCTGGCCCGCGCCCTGCGCAAGGAAGCCGCCACCGCCGCGCGGAAAATGTGCGTGGGCGTGTTCGGCCCGAGCCAGTCCGGGAAGTCCTACCTCATCTCCGCGCTGGCGCAGGACGCCGACGGATCGCTCCTCGCCGCGCTCGGCGACGAATCCGCCGACTTCATTCAGGACATCAACCCGGCGGGCGGCAAGGAATCCACCGGCCTCGTCACCCGCTTCACCCTGACGCCCGGCGACGCTCCGGCGGGATTCCCGGTCAAACTGCGCCTGCTCTCCGAACTCGACCTCGTCAAGATTCTGGCGAACACCTACTACGCCGACTGCCGCCACCTCACTCCGCCGGACGAGGAGGCCATCGCCGCCCGCGTGGACGAACTGGCGAAACGGGCCAAGGGCGCGCCGCGGCAGGCTCCCTTCGACGAAGACGACATGCTCGATCTGAAGGACTACGTCACCCGCAACTTCCGGGCCGACGCCGGCGTCCAGAAGCTCGAACACCTGTATTGGCCGAAGGCCGTCCACGCCGCCGGACGCCTCGCGCCCGCCGACCGCGCCGCGCTGTTCGAACTGCTCTGGGACGAGGCCAAACCGTTCACCAGGCTGTATCTGCGCCTGCGGGACGTGCTCGACGCGCTCGGGCATCCCGACGAGGCGTTCTGCGGCAGGGAGGCTCTGCTCCCCCGCGAAAACAGCATCATCGACGTGGAAACCCTGCGCGGCCTCGGAGAAGACGACGACGCCGGAACCCTCGAACTCGTCACCCGCGACGGACGCCGGACCACGGCGGCGCGGGCCGAAGCCGCCGCGCTCACGGCGGAACTCGCCATCACCATGCGCCACAAGCCGGACGACTTCTTCGAGCACACCGACCTCCTCGACTTCCCCGGCTACCGCTCGCGCCTCAAGACCGACGACGTGGCCCGCGAACTGGGCAAGCCCGACCAGATCCGCCAGTTCTTTCTGCGCGGCAAGGTCGCGTACCTTTTCGAACGCTACAAGAGCGATCTCGAACTGACCAGCATGCTCCTGTGCATCGGCCCGAGCAATCAGGAGGTGCAGGATCTGCCCGCCGTCATCAACGACTGGGTGTCCGACGCCGCCGGGAAAAGCCCGGAACTCCGCCGGGGCCGCCGCACCACCCTGTTCCTCGTGCTGACCAAGTTCGACATGGAATTCGAGAAGAAAAAGGGCGCGATGGACGACGAAGCCCGCTGGTCCAACCGCCTGCACGCGTCGCTCCTCGACTTCTTCGGCAAACAGCACGACTGGCCCGAACAGTGGACGCCGGACCGCCCCTTCGACAACACGTTCTGGCTCCGCAACCCCAAATTCCGCTGGGAGGCGGTCATCGCCTTCGACGGCGAACGGGAAACCGGCGTCCGCCCCGAGCAGGAAGCCTACGTCGCGGATATGAAGGCCAAATTTCTGAATACCCCGGAAGTGCGCCGCCACTTCGCCGATCCCGAGGCCGCGTGGAACGCCGCGTTCACCCTCAACGACGGCGGCGTGGCCTTCCTACGGCAGCACCTGCGGCCCGTGTGCGATCCGGCGATCAAACGCCGTCAGGTCGCGGACCGGGCGGCCGACAACCTGCGCCCGTTCGTGGAGCACCTGCGCCGCTTCCACCGCATCGACGACAAGGCCGCCCTGCGCGAGCAGCAGCGCCAGCTCGGCATGCGGCTGGCCCGCAGCCTCGCCGTCGCGGCCCAGAACCAGCGGTTCGGGGAACTGCTCCGCGCCATGCTCGTGCGCGATCACGAGCTGTACAGCCTCTATTATCAGGTCGAGAACCGCCTCATGCGCGAGGAACAGGCTCCGCAGCCGAGCATGGGCAGCGCCGCCAGCGCGCAGGACATCATGGACGATCTCTTCGGCGAACTGGCCCCGTCCGCAGCGGCCCCGGAAACGCCGGACGCCCTCGCCCCACAGCCGCTCGACGAAGCGGGCGCGTTCGCCGAGCTGGTGATCGGCGCGTGGATCGAACAGCTCAACGCCCTCGCCGCCGATCCCGCGCTCCAGACCTACTTCGGACTGGAGGCCGCGGACTTCGGCCAGCTCGTCCACGAGCTTATTCAGGGCATGTCCCGCCTCGGCCTTGAAAGGGACATCGCTCAGGCCGTGCGCGACGTGTCCGGTTACCGCAACATCCGCCGCGACAAGCTCGTCTGGCGGCAGGCGAGCATGGCGGCCTACCGGATCAACGCCTTCGTGGACTGGCTCGGCTTCAATCCCGCCGTCACGTCCGAGTCCGGACGCGTCATCCGGCTCGCCGGGCGCACCCGCACCCTCTTCGTGCGGCAGCCCGATCCGGAAGGCTACCCCGTCCTTCCCACCGAGCCGCTGCCGTTCGACAAGCAATACTGCACCGACTGGCTGGCCGCGCTCGTCCACCTCATCGAGGGGAACGCCGACTACGAGGACGGACAGACCTTCGACCCGGAACAGAACGCCCGTCTCGGGCGGATCATCGACAACCTGAACCCCGACGCTTTCGCGCAGGACAACTGACATGACGTTTCGCTGTTCGCTCCGTTTTGAACCGGACAAAACCAAGGGGCCGGGCTACGGCCTCATCGTGGCGGCCTGTCCCGGCTTCGCCGAGGATCCCGATGCGCTCCGCTGCCTCATCAAGAACCCTTCCGACGGCCTGAGCCTCGGCCCCAACGGCTGGCAGCCCGGCGACGAATGGCTGCGCCCCGACGCCGTGGACCTTTCCGGCGAAACGCTCACCCTTTTCGTGGGCCCCGCCGTGGTGGACAATCTCGAATTGCAGGCCATTTACCAGATGGCCCTGTTCACGGACGTCGAACATGTCTGGCAGGGCGGCCTGAGCATCAACCGGATCGTCTATTCCCGCGATCCCAGCCTGTTGCCCGATCTGGAGCTGGCCCCGCCCAAACCGGAGGGCAAGTCCGCCCGCGAGCCCATGCCGCTGCCGGAGATCGATACGGAACCCGCCGCGCCTTCGTCCCTGTCGCTCGACGGCGCGCCCGTCTCCGCCGTGCCCCGGAGCGAACTGTTGGATCTCGCGGAACGGCCCAAAAGCTACAACAGCCTTATCCTGAACATCATCTTCGCGATCCTCACCGTCGCGCTGCTCGCCGGGGCCGGGTATTTCTTTTACACGCGGGTGTTGCCCAAGACCGACGCCACGCTGGAAGAAAAGCCCGTGGAGATTCTGAAGCACGAAGCCGCAGACCTGCCTCCGGGCACGGAAGCGCCCGTCAAGTACGCGCCCGACGATCTCAAGGGCCCCAAGGGGTTGCAGGTCGCCCGCGACGCCCTGAAGCGCAAGGTGGAGCCCGAAACGGCGCTGGCCCTCGCGCAACAGCTCCTCGCCGCGCCCGACGACGCCAAGGCGCAGGACGGCGCGTTCCTGATCGTCGACGACCTCGCCAAGAAGGGCAACGCGCAGGCGCTCCTGCTGCTCGGCGATTTCTACTCGCCCGCGCAGCCGCAGCGCGGCACCATCCGGAAGGACGCCGACCTCGCCCGCGACTGCTATAAAAAGGCTCTCGCCGGAGGCGTCGCCGAAGCGCGGCAGCGGATGGATGCGTTGAAGTAGGGAAGAAAATACAGGGGAGAGGAACCCTTTCCGAGGAGAAATTTCCTCTCCCCAAACCCGCCGGTGCGGCTCGCCCCCCTCGTCTTCCCAAAATTTTCGAGAACGGGACGTTTGATTGCAGGCGAGGTGCGTTTCATTCAATAACGCTATTTGAAAACGGAACACCCGACGCCCACAGGACAGGGGCAAGGGGCGGCAGCCCGCCAGTGCGGCCCGCACCTTGCCGCCGGAGGCCCCAACAGGAGAACCTATGAAACAGTTTTTTATAACCATACTGGCGGTGCTCGCGCTCTTCGCGGGCTGGACGCCGACGACGCGGGCGGCGGAGCGTACGCCGCTGCTGATGGAAGGCAAAAAGACCTTGTACCAGCGCGTCATCACCCACCCCGGCGCAAGCCTGCGGGCCGGACAGGGAAAGGACTCCACCGTCATCCAGAAGGCGGTGCGTCCCTTCTCCGTGTTCTACGTCTACACCCGCGACGGCGACTGGCTGGAGGTCGGCACCTCCACCTCCAAAGCCGACGGCTGGATGAAGTCCGAAGACACCACGCCGTGGAATCAGGCCCTTACCCTGCTCTTCACCGACAGGTCGCAACGTCAGCCCGTGCTGTTCTTCAAGGATCACAAGGCGATCATGGATGTCTGCCAAGCTGAGGACCTGCCGGGAACGCTGACGAAGCTCCGCGCCGGGGCCAAAGCCGCGCAACAGGGCGACGCTTCCGCCGATCTGCCCGTCGTCGCCGTGGAACCCGACGACGCACAAGGCGCCGTATCGCGCAACCGCTTCTACCTCATGCCGATTTTGAAGGTGGACACGCCGTTTGAGGGGACCAAGCTCCTTGAGGTGGCCTCTATTGACCCCGGCAATGCGGGCGACAAGAAGGACGACGCCAAGAACGACGTGCCGCGCACCGGCATCGCGATGGTCATCGACACCACCATTTCCATGAAGCCGTACATCGATCAGAGCCTCAACGTGGTGCGGACCATCTTCGACTCGATGGCCAAGGACAAGCTGGACGACAAGGTGTCCTTCGGCATCGTGGCCTTCCGCAACAGCACCAAGGCGTCGCCGAAACTGGAATACCTCACCAAGGTGGTCAGCGACTTCCGCGACGCGACGCAGCGCGGGGAACTGGAAAAGGCCCTCGCCGGACTTGAGGAGGCCAAGGCGTCAAGCCACTCCTTCAACGAAGACTCCCTCGCCGGGGTCAAGGCCGCGCTCGACGAGCTGAACTGGCAGCCCTACGCCAACCGCGTCCTGCTGCTCATCACGGACGCCGGGCCGCTGCCCCTGAGCGATCCCAACGCCTCCACAAGCCTCGACGTCAAGGAAATGGCGGACCTTGCGGCGTCCCGCAACATCCGCCTTGTGGTCGCGCACGTCCGCACGCCCGCCGGAAAGGCGAACATCGATTCCGCCGCCAAGGCGTACACGGCGCTGTCGGCGGTGCCCGGCGGCAAGAGCGCCTACATACCCATTCAGGCCACGGACGCCGCCAAGGGCGGAGCTTCGTTCGCCAAGGCCGCCACGGGTCTGTCCTCCGCGCTGGTCGCCAGCGTAAAGCAGGCCCTCGCCGGAAAGGCTCCGACCAAGCCGCAGGAAGCGCCCGCGCAGACGCCCGAGGAACGCGCCAAGCAAATCGGCGAGGAACTCGGCTACGCCATGCAGCTTGAGTATCTCGGCAAGAAGCGGGGGACGCGCGCTCCGGAAGTGGTGACCTCATGGATCGCCGACGCCGATCTCGACGCCCTCAGCGCCGGGAAGCCGGTCAGCGCGGTTTCGGTCGCGGTTCTGCTGACCAAGAACCAGCTCAGCGATCTCCAGCAGCAGCTCAAGATCATCATCGACAACGCCGAGCGGACGCGCAAGACGGATTCCCGGGACTTTTTCCAGGGCATCCTTTCCGCGTCGGCGCAGCTTGCCCGCGATCCCGCCGCCTTCTCGCAGAAGCCCGGCGCGAATCTCCGCGACATGGGCGTGCTCGGGGAGTTTCTCGACGATCTGCCCTACAGGAGCGACATCATGCTCATGTCCGAAGACGACTGGTACCGCATGAGCGTCGGCGAACAGACCACCTTCATCAACCGGCTCAAGTCCCGCGTCGCCCGCTACGAGGCGTACGACCGCGACGTGGACAACTGGGAAAGTTTCGGAGCCAAGGACCCCGGCGACTGGGTGTACCGCGTCCCGCTGGCTATGCTGCCGTAAGAGGAATGGGGAGGGGAAGGAGAAACTTTCTGGAGAAAGTTTCTCCTTCC
>CAUHBW010000247.1 GCA_959604115.1 uncultured Bilophila sp.
CGCATCATAATGCGCCAGCCCGAGAGCCAGACTGTTGCAGGCCAGAAAGTGCCCGGAAACATGCTGAAGGAGAATCGGATGGGCGTTCGTCGCCTCGTCAAGCTCCCGGGCGAGAGGATGGCGGCTTTCCTCAAGTGCGGTATCGTCGTAGTTGTAGCCGGCGATCCATTCGCCGGGCGGCGTCACGGCGGCCTTTCGGCGGAGGATATCCTTGAGTTCCCGGATGCTCCGTACGGTTCCCACCGGTGGAGAAGCAAGATTGAGCTGGGTCGCCTCCAAAAGGCCGGCCGTTACGAAATGGCTGTGCGGATCGATGAACCCGGGGAGCATGGTCCGGCCATGCAGGTCGATAAGGACGGTATCCGGCCCCGCCAGCGACCGCATTTCCGCCTGCGAGCCTACGGCGAGGATGGTTCCGTCCGCAACGGCGATGGATTCCGCGCGACTCCCGCGGGAATCCATGGTCAGGATGACGCCGTTTCGGTAAATGTGGGTTGCGTTCCTCATGACTCCTCCTGCGTTAGCAAGCTGTTGATTCCGGCTCCCGTACCGTCATAATGGCGGCGAAGGAGAGCAGGAGCATAACGATCATGGCGAGGTAGGCCATGTTGTAGGTTCCCGTGATATCATAGGAAATGCCCATCATCGTATAGCCGAGAGACTGGATCAGCACGAAAAGAGATGCGTACCGGTAGACGGCGAAAAACTGCGTGCGCCCGTAAAGGTAGGAAATGACGGCGGGGTAAACGGTCCATACTCCGCCGTTGCACACGCCGAAGCAGACGATGAACAGCGCTGTGCCCCAGAGGGAATCCGGGATCAGGATAAACAGCAGAGACAGGGCGTTGCACAGAATCAGCAGCTTGGCGGAGAACAGCGGGGTGGTCTTGTCGCAGATCCAGCCCCACGCGCACTTGCCGATTGCCCCGCACAGGGCGGTCAGGCACATGCAGGTCATAGCCAGATAGGAACTCATGCCGATGTCCGCAAAATGCGGCTTGAGCTGGCCGAGTACGCCGGAGGAGCAGAGCAGGGCCACGCCGAAGACGGTTCCCACGATCCACAGGCGCGTTCCCCGGAAAAGTTCGCGCACGCCGACGCCGGATTGCGGAGCGGAATCGGGAACGGAGGAGGAATCTCCGTTGGTTTCAAGCCCCTTTTCGGCGGGCCTATCCCGTACTATGGCGTAGCAGAGGGGAACGAAAACGAGAAGGCAGCCGCCCAGCACGGTCGCGGCGGAAGCCAGTCCGAAGGCGTCGATGAGGAGCAGAGCGACAAACGGGACCACGGCACCGGCCAACGATGCCCCCATGTTGACGATCCCGAAGGCGCGGCCCTGATACTTGTGGAACCATCGGCTGATCAAAAGATTGGCGACCACGCCGCCGCACAGTTGCCCGCATCCCCAGAGCAGTGCCAGCAGGACGGTGAACAGCCAGAGTTCGGTGACATGTCCGAGCCCGATGAAGGCAAGGCCGCCCGCAAACGCTCCGGCGGTCATTACACGACGGATACTGAAGCGCATGGCGAGCGAAATCGCCAGCGGCATGCTCAGGACTTCACAGATGGACGCGATGCCCATGCAGAAGCTCATGGCCGAACGGCTCCAGCCATTCGCCGCCGTCATGGGTTCCATAAAGGCGTTCATTACGTAAAAAACGCCGCCTTGCAGCATTAGGTTTCCGAATGTTCCAACCGCCGTGAGTTTCCATCCGTAAAACACAATGCCTCCTTCCCACGTCCAGATGCCGTGAATGCGATCCCCTCTTCTCGCCGGGTGACGAAGCACACCCCTGAACACGGGAGTCCCCGCGCAAAGAGGTGGCTTTTCCCCCTTGTGAAGCAAAAGGCATACCGTATGTGCAAAAAAGCACATCTGAGCCGTGAAAAGCCAAGGCCGCATATCGTTTCGGAAAGAACGATGAGCTGTTGGAAGGAAACATGGAGAGGAAGGCGTGGCGGGAGAATGGGAAAGAAAAGATTTGAACGCCGGGCTGGGGAGGGCAGACGGACGGCCTGTTTTTTCTGTCTTCTGTGGGAAGAGTTTCTTGGATTTTTCAATTTTTTTAGATAAATATCAATATGAAGGATGCTCTTTCAGAGTAAAAGAAGCGGAACGAAAGCCCCTTGGTATCTTTATAAGCGTTCTGGGTTGAGTACGATTCGATTCATACATCGAGTTCGTATCAACTCTATGAGTGAATTTGCACTCGAACGGATCATTGTTGAAATCTGCTGGGGGGTTACTCTTCGGGATGAGGCAAGGAGAATCCGGTTGTTCTAAGTATCGTATCCCCTTGGGGATGGAATGATGACGTTGAAAATTCCCCTACTCGGCAATAAACCGAGAAGGGGAGTTGCCATACTTGATTCCATGTGTGATGTATCTTGTATCAAGGGAAAACGTATACGAATCCGTTCTTTTCGATTCTATACTGAAAAAAGACCCTCCTCCGGCTCATTGCCCTTCTTGCGCACCTCTTTTTTGAGAGAGCAGGAACTGTCGCCTCTATTACGCTCTTCGTATGCCGCCAGAAAGGTATCCACCGCCAGAGCTAACGAGGCGTCGAATTTCTCACGAGGCTCCACTTTTCAGGGGAAGAGCGCAAAGCGTAACTGCGGTTCGCCGCGCATCATGCGGCGGCGGTCGTTTTTTACTTCGCCATTGTCGGTATAGGGCTCTGTCTTTCGGCTTTGACTTCCACCATGCAGCAGGCCATGCTGTACGCCTTCACGCTCCCGATGCCGATAGAGCCTCTTTCCGGCTTTGCCTCGCGATCATATCCATGTCTGAAGCCCTCCAGTACGCCATGGGGTGGAGCTGACGCGCGCATATGCCTTAAGGAAAGCGGATGAGAGCAAATATCTGTTCTGGCCGATCGGAGCGATGAAGGAAAAAGGCATCTCGAAAGTATGGTCAGGGAGAAGAAAATACAATGACGGAAATTTTTGGGAAAGGATGCGGAATATGAAAAGCAAAATTGCGGAATTGTTGCAGTGTGAGAGAAAGCCCGTTGCGGTTATCCGTTCGGAGGTACAACCTGAAGAAGCCATGGTGTTCAAGGAAGGCTCAAAGGGCTGCATTATCGCTTTACTGAACGCCGCCTCAAAGGGAAAAACGGCGGCTTTATCAGAAGATACGGTGCATTGCCCCGGAGGAAAAGCGGGCGCCGGCTTTAAGCCGTTTAAACTTGGGGCCATAGAATATTTTCTTTCCGTCGGAAAAGAGGGGCTGAAAGAAGGGGAATTCTATAAAAAATCACCGGAACTTGCCACGGATTTCATTCAAGGTCTTCCCCGAATAGAATCCGGAAAATATCTTGTGTTGAAGGCCTTCGACTGCCTTTTGGAAAACGAAGTCCCGGATGCCGTGATTTTTCTTGTGAATGCCGATGAATTATCCGCGCTTATCACTTTAGCCAATTACGATAAGCGCACGCAGGATAATGTCGAAATAAAATTCGGATCAGGATGCGCTCAAACGTTTCTTTATCCTCTTCATAATCAGGATATGGAAATGGATATATGTACGATAGGATTGACGGATCCGTCCGCAAGAAAATGCATGGAAAAAGACTTGTTGTCCTTTGCTATCCCATATCGAAGATTCGTTGTGATGGAACAAAATGCGGAAGAAAGCTTTTTGACGAAGGAAACATGGAAAACCCTTTTGAAACGTAAAAAAGGCTAACGTCGTGACACTTTTCAACTGTCCGGCAGCTTGTTTTGAGCGTCTTGCATGGCGTATTGGGTTCTATTTCATCAGTTATTAAATAAAACGATATGTTGGGTGCATAAAAACGAATTTTGCAGAGTGAGAGTTGTCTTCATGCTTTTTTCTGCTATGTTAGATTGAAAATTATCTAAAATGGAGAATTGGTTATATAAAATGTCTCTTTCTTTTTACTCTCTCTTGTGCCCGCTGGTAGCGGGCACTCCGATCGTGCCGTAATTTCCGTTCCCGTAGCCGCCATCGACGATGGCTAGCGTCCTCTTTCCGTTTGCCGGAAAGAGGACGTTTTCATTTTTTCCTGTTTTTTAGCCTGAAAGGAAATACGTCATGGCAGACATCATGCTCGTCAAGCCCGCGGCAGGGGGCCAGCCGATCATCCAGAGTGCGGAGGACACCCGTATCCGGCTCGATTTCGCGTCCGGAGATGCGCTGCTCGAACGGAACGGCAATGATTTATCTTCCGTTTTGAAGACGGCTCCAGCATTGCCGTGAAGGGCATCAGCGATGACGGCGGTAGGGAGATCAACGGCGATCTTCCGTTCTCCTGCGGCGGGGACGGGAAGGGAATCTTGGGAGATCTTTCCGGCACAGTCACCGACGCCAAGGGCGAAGAACTTTCAGGTACGTTGACGATCGATGGAGATACGAGGACGTTCACCTTTACTCCGGAGACCCCGCTTGATGGCGAAACGGAGTTGACCTTCAACTTTAAGATTACGGATGCTGATGGTGACGAGCAGACTGTGAGCGTGATCTATGCAGTCGGCTCGGGGCCCGACAAACCCGATCCTGTTGTCCCCGACATGGGGGCTTCGGACGTCACCGTGGATGAAGCGGGATTCTCCGGTGGCAGCGAGCTGGACGACGCCATCAAGGCTTTGCAGCGCGACAAAGATCGCAGAGGGAAGGAGCTTGAAGCGGAGATGAGGTCCGTGGAGGCTGCCCGTGAGAATCTGCAAAGACAACCCAATGACCTTCCCGGACAGCCTTGACGCCAGACTGGACGCATTCGGCGGAGCCGACGCTCTGGAAACCGGCATTGCGGCTTTGGAGGACGAGGCGTTGGAGATTCAGGCTCAGCTTAATGCTGTTCAGTCTCTCCAGATGCAGATTGATGAACTCGGGCAGGATCTTGCCGGGCTTCCCGGCGACGGCGCGGGGAGAGACGTGTTGCGGGGGACGATTGACGGCCTGAGAGAACAGTGGAGCGGGTTGCCGTCAGAGTTCGAGTTGACGGCGAATTTTGCGGCGGTGGAGGGTGACCTTGCCGAGCGGCGGACCGGACTCAAGGACATTGCCGATCTCCGGAAGGCGCTGGCGGATAAGCCCACGTTGGAGCGCGTGGACGAACGGCGGGGCAACCTGCCGGATGCCGACGACCTCAAGCGGCAGTTGCGCGAGGTGACTGGCACGCTCGTCGAGCTCCAAGCTCAGCTTGATGCCCCGCCCGAAGGCGTGGATGCGCTCGTCAGTCCGTATCAGGACGAATAGGCGGAATCGCTTGCGACCATAGCTTTCCGATTGGGAGGCGGATCGTCGGACTCTGACGAGGCTCGAAGCATTGGAAGAATCCGTTCTCGTTACGGGCACTCGAAGCGGCGTTGAGCGGGCTTGATGACGGCGTAACGGCCACGTTTGACCAGCTTTTCGACACCGGCAGCTCCCCGCTCCTCGATTCGATCTGGAAGGGCGAGGATACGCAGGACGACGCCTCGCACGGAGCCTTTACCTTTGCGGACGACCGGTTGGACGGCTCGGTCGCGGTCGGTCGGATGCGCCGCCTGCACTTGGCGATGTTTCGACTCCTTCAGCCTCATCTTTTTCAAATACAGTGAGGCCCCTCCTCGAAACTTGGAGAGACTCGCCTTTGTTCCGATGCAGGTATACATCCCAGCCTTGGAGCTCTCCGGGCGGGGCCGGAAACTGACCCGACGGCGCTACATGAGAAAGAGCCGCTTCCCATAGGGGAAAGCAGCTCTTTGATAAATATCATAACATGATGAATAGCATTTGATATGCCATCGTATTGCGAAATTGCGGCGTATGGCATATCGGTTTTCCTAACTACAAGAAAGAACCGTTTGATTCTGATTGACAAACCATCTGATAATCCGTAATAAATTTTTTATAGAAGAGCATCTCCTGCCATCATAAAGGAGAGCTGACAGTCGTGATGTGACTGCTTGTCTATGGTTCGTACCCGATAAGTTGGTATAACTATATACTTTGGCAGGAGTTTTCATCATGATGTTCTCTCTCTCTCT
>CAUHBW010000248.1 GCA_959604115.1 uncultured Bilophila sp.
GCCCTCTCCGCCTCCGAAGCGCGCCGGGCGTCCCGGACAAGGGCGGGCCGAAGAGGATCGGGCCGGTTTTCCCGGCTTCCGCCCGCATTCGTCCGGGATCGGGCCGCCCGCGCCGCAAGGCAACCGCTCTCCCGCCTTGCGGCGCGAGCGGCGGGGAAGCCCCGCCGGGATTCGCCGGTTCCGCCGCCCGTCGGAGGCGACGCCGGAACCCGGCGAAAGCGGGTGGGCTTTTCCGCGACCGGCGGGTGGAAACCTCAATAAAGGGCGCGTGGATACGGCGGTGGAAGGACGGCGGACTCCCGTTTTCGGGCGAACCGCTCCCGCCGTCCCGGCCGGGGCGTTTTCCCATACGGGAGAGGCGGGCGATCCGCCGTCTTTGGGGCCATGCCCGTCCTAGAGCGGCGCGCCCGCCAGACGGGAGATGGACGAAGCGGTGGCGAGGAGTGCGGGCAGGGTTTCGTCGATGAAGTCCTGACAGGTTTCCGGGGTCACCTTCTTGAGCAGGCTGGTGACGATGATCGCGGCGGACTTCCCGTCCGCGTCCGTGACCGGCGCGGAGACGCTGATTTCCTTTTCGATGAACTCGCTGACCTGCCAGCAGTAGCCCTGTTCGCGGACCTTGCCGATTTCCGCCATGAGTTCGCCGACGTCGGTGCGGGTGTGGGGCGTGAGCTTGCGGCGTTCCACGGATTCGAGGACGGCGAGCGCCTCTTCGTCGGAAAGGAGCGACAGGAGCATCCGGCCTCCCGCCGAACTGTAGGCGGGCAGGCTTTCCCCGAACAGCGAAGCCTCGTGGTAATAGTTGAGCCACAGCCGGATGACGTAGGTGATGTCCGGGCCGTTGAGCACGCACATGTTCACCGCCTTGCGGAGATCCTCCCGGAGATCGATGAGCGCGGGCATGGAGAGCGCGAACAGCTTGCGTGAACGCAGATAGTTGAAGCTGTGGGTCAGGATGCGCGGGGTGAGGTAATATTTGCGCCGTATCGGATCCTTGCCGAGGTAGCCCATCTGGTAGAGCGTGTTCGTCAGCCGCTGGACAAGGTTCTTCTCGAATCCGGTGAGGCGCACGAGATCGGTGATGCCGAGCAGCGGCGCGCCGTCTCTGAAACTTTCCAGAAGAATCATCCCCTTGGCGAGCGAGGCCACATAGAGGGGGCTCGCCTGTTGCAGCCCGTGTTGCGTTTCGTCGTTCATGCGTCTCTCCCGGACGGGTTCCCGAAGGCGGTGTTGAAAAAACGGTCGGCGGAGCGGGCCGCGAAGAGGCGGCGCGGGGAGCGGCGCCCCGTTCCGCCCGTTCCCGAGGCCCCTGCGTACCGGGGCCGCCCGGTGCGGGGTCCGGCGTTGCGGGCGTGCCGGGGCCGCCTCCGGCACGCCGTCGAAACTTACCGGACTTCCTGCGGAATCCACCACTCGCGATCCCCGCGCGGCGTGGAAACGTATTCCGGCCAGCGGAAGTGGACCGGCGCGGGCGCGCCCGCGGGCCTGAGCGGGGCCACCCACCGGCTGCCGCCGATGCCGCCGCCCGTGCGCTCGATGAACTCGGCCTTGGCTTCGGCCAGCGTCTCGGGGCGGGTCATCAGGTCGAGGATCGTATAGCCGATGGTTCGGGCCGCGCTGAAAATCGTCGGATCGATGCACTCGCGCTTGCCGCCCATCGCGTTCCAGACCCACATGGGGAGGACATGCTCCGGCGCGTCGTCCGGACGTTCCACCATGCACCGTCCGATGAACAGCCGCACCGTGGGCGCGTGCCACGTGTACTCGACGTAGTCGTCGGACATGAAATGCGTCTGCCACGGGGGGAGCCCCTCGCGGAGAGCCCTGTCCGCGTCCAGCGGATCGTGAAGCTCGCCGCACTCCGGCATGATCGGGCGTTCCGGCGGCGTATGGCCGAGGTTTTTCAGGATCTCCCGTCCGAACGCCTGCGCCGCTTCCCCGAACTGCGGCGGCCCCGCCAGTTCCATGTTGCGGTAGGCGAGCTTCGCCAACGCGTGGTTCGGCAGGCCGACCCGGTTCTTCTGCACCCAGTCCCCGCGCACCTCGCAATGGGTGATCGCGGCGACGTGCTTCGCGTTGTTCTCCAGCACCTCGGCGATGCGGTCCTGCATCTCCAGCGTGGGCGCGCGCCAGCAGTAGTAGATCTGCCCGAGGCGCGGGGCCAGATGGTCCGCCGTGGCCTGTCCGCCCACCAGTATCGCCTCGCTGATATACCATCCGCCGGATCGAGGCAACATCGAGGTATTGGTGTATCGGCTGGTCGTGTACATGAGGCAGACCGCGTCCAGCGCGCCGGGCGCGCGGGCGACCACCTGCTGGAGCGGCATGAGCATGCGGTCGTGGGCCTCGCCCCATGTTTCGGGATGCGCGCACTCGAAGGTGAAGACCCGTCCGTAGCTGCTGCCGCAGTGGATGTCCCAGTACACGGTGTTGCACAGGGACAGGCGGCAGCTCGGGTGGAAGCTGATGAAGGCGTCCACGTCGTCGTAATAGCCGTTGGCGGCGTGCAGCGGCTTGGAGCCGCACATCTTTTCCGCCGGTTCGCCGAAGAACTTGATGCGGCCGGGGATGCCGTGTCGCTGCATGGCGTCCTTGGCGGCGAGCGCGCCCGCGAGCGAGCCCATGCCCAGCGCGGAATGGGGATCGGTATGCCCGGCGGCGTAGCGGCTGAGCCCTTCGCGCGGGCATTCGTAGGGCACCTGCTCCTGCGAATTGGCGGGGGTGGCGTCGTATTCGGCGTAGGCGCCCACGGTCGGGCCGCCCGCGCCGTTTTCCCAGACGGCGCAGAAGGCCGTGGGCATGCCCGCGCTGCCCTCCTCGACGCTGAAGCCCTCCTTGCGGAGCCGGTCCACATACCACGCCGCCGACCGGTACTCGCGCCATGCGGGTTCGGCCAGCCGCCAGATGATTTGATGCCAGTCGGAAATCTCCTGCGCGTGACGTTCGATCCAGTCCTTGGCGTGCAGCTTGTAGGCGTTCATCGTGAACCTCCGGTTTCGGTGTGGCAATGGCAGGCGACGCGCTGGCGGGGCGAAACCTCGACGAGCGGCGGCGTGACGCGGCGGCAGATGTCCCGCGTCCGATCGCAGAGCGGGGCGAAGAGGCAGCCCGGCGGCGGGTCCACGGGACTGGAGGCCGTGCCGGACGGGAGCCGCGCCTCCAGTTCCCGCCGTCTGCGGGGATCGGCGGACGGCACAGCCGCGAGGAGCGCCCGGGTGTAGGGATGGAGCGGGGCGGCGAACAGGCTCTCCGCCGTGCCGGTTTCGACGATCCGGCCGAGGTACATCACGGCTATGTCGTCGCAGATGTACTGGATGACGCCGAGATCGTGGGAGATGAACAGGTAGCTCAGGCCGAGGCGTTCCTGAAGCCGCCTGAGAAGGTTCAGGATCTGCGCCTGCACGGCGACGTCCAGCGCGGATACCGGCTCGTCGCAGCAGAGCAGTTCCGGGCGGCTGGCCAGCGCCCGCGCGATGGCGATGCGCTGCCGCTGGCCGCCGGAAAACTGGTGCGGGAACAGCCGTGCCTGTTCCGGGCGCAGGCCCACGGACTCCATGAGCGCGAAGATCTCGTCCCGACGTCCCGCCTTGTCCCCGACGTCCAGCAGATCCATGGGCTCGCGGATGATGTCCCCGGCCCGGCTGCGCGGGTTCAGGGACGAATACGGGTCCTGAAAGATGAACTGCACCCGCCGCCGGAACGCGGTCAGCCCGGCCCGGTCCAGGCCGAGGACGCTTTCGCCGTCGAGCAGCACGTCGCCGGAGGCCGGCCTGACGAGGCGCATGACGCCCCGCGCCACGGTCGTCTTGCCGCTGCCGCTCTCGCCGACGAGTCCGAGCGTCCGCCCGCGCATCAGCGTGAACGAGACGTCGTCCGCCGCGTGCACGAACCGGGGGCGGTCGAAGAAGTGCCGCTTCATGGCCGGAAAGAGGATGCTCATGTGCCGGACTTCAAGCAGGGGGGCGTTCATAGCGGGCTCCTTTCGGTACGGTCGGCCTTGCGGCAGGCCGCGCCGCGTTCCCCGAAGGTCTCGAACCGGGGACGTTCCGCGAAGCAGGCGGGTTCCGCCAGCGCGCAGCGCGGCGCGAAGGGACAGCCCGGCCCGACGGCGGTGATGGAAGGCACCATGCCGGGGATTTCCCGGAGCGGCCCGCCGCGTCCGCCGCCGTCCCGGTTCAGGTGGGGGATGCAGGCGATGAGGCCCCGCGTGTAGGGGTGGCGGGGATCGAGGAGGATTTCGGAGGCCGTGCCCGACTCCACGCAGGTGCCCGCGTACATGACGATCACCCGGTCGGCCATGGCGGCGATCGACCCCATGTCGTGGGTGATGAACAGGATGGACGTCCCGGCGCGCCGCTGCGTGTCCCGGAGCAGGTGGAAAATCTGGGCCTGCACGGACACGTCGAGCGCGGTGGTGGGCTCGTCCGCGATGAGCACGGCGGGGTTGCAGGCCAGCGCGATGGCGATCATGACCCGCTGCCGCATGCCCCCGGAAAGCTCGAAGGGGTAGTTGCGCACCCGGAGCGCGGGCTCGGGGATGCCCACTTCGGCGAGGAGGGCCTCGGCCTTGGCCCACGCCGCGCGGCTGTCCAGCCCTTCATGGAGCATGAGGGTTTCCGCGATCTGGTCGCCCACCGTGAACACGGGGTTCAGGGCGGTCATGGGCTCCTGAAAGATCATGGAAATGTCCTTGCCGCGGATGCGCCGCAGCTCCTCTTCGTCCATGCCCACGAGTTCGCGGCCCCGGAACCGGATGCTGCCGCCGGTGACGCGGCCCGGCGGCGAGGGCACCAGCCCCATCACCGCCAGCGCGCTGATGCTCTTGCCGCTGCCGGATTCCCCCACGATGCCGAGGGTCTGCCCGCGCCCGAGGGCGAAGCCGAGCCCGTCCACCGCCACGGCGTCCGCGCCGCCGATGTCGAAGCTGACCTGCAACTCGCTGACTTCAAGGATGGTGTCCGTCATAACTTCCTCAGCTTGGGGTTGAGCGCGGTGGTCAGGCCGTCCCCGACAAGGCAGATCGAGAGCGACGTGACGAAGATGATCAGGCCGGGCAGCGTGACCGCCCACCACGCGTCGAAAATGTAGTCCCGGCTGGAGCCGATCAGCAGCCCCCAGCTCATCACGTTGGGATCGCCGAGGCCGAGGAAGCTGAGGCCCGCCTCGTAGAGCACCGCGCTGCCCACGTTCAGGGTGGCGTTGACGATGATCGGCGGCAGGGCGTTGGGCAGGATCACCCGCCCGATGATGCGCGCGTCGCCCGCGTTGACGAGCCTCGCGGCGGCCACGTATTCCAGTTCCCGGATGCGCAGGAATTCCGCGCGGGTGAGACGGGCCAGCGGGGGCCACGTCACAAGGCCGATGGCCACGGCGATCATGCCCGTCGACGGGCTGAACAGCGACACCAGCACCATCGCGAACAGCAGGGGCGGCAGCACCTGAAAGAATTCCGTGAACTTCATGAGCAGCGTGTCGGCCGCGCCGTGGTAGTAGCCCGCCAGCGCGCCCACGCTCAGGCCGATGAGCAGGTTGAAGGCCGTCGCCGCCAGCGCCACGGCGAGGGTGGCCCGCCCGCCGCAGACGATGCCGGTGAGGATGTCGCGGCCCACATAGTCCGTGCCGAGCCAGTGCCCGTCCTCCAGCGGCGGGGTCATGGGCGCGCCCGCCACGTCGAAGGGGTCGGCGCGAAGCAGGAGCGGGCCGATCAGCGAGACGGCGACGACCGCGATCAGCAGCGCCAGCCCGATCACCGCGCTCCGGTTCCTGAAGAACGTCTCCGTGGCCTGTTGCAGCGGCCCCTGCGCCTTGGGCGGCGAATCCGTCGGCGCATGCGGCCCTGAGGGGAGGGTATTGTCCATACTGTCCGTCCTGTATGGCGAAAGGGTTGTCCCGCCGGACCCGGCGGTTCAGCGACCGGCCCTGATGCGCGGATCGAGCAGGCGGTAGGCGAAGTCCGTGAGCAGGTTCGCCGCGATGACCATGAACGTGCTGAA
>CAUHBW010000249.1 GCA_959604115.1 uncultured Bilophila sp.
GATCGCCCTGTTCACGGCGAAAACCCAGTTCATCACCGAGTGGCCCTCTCCGCTGAAAACCGACCAGCGGCCCGAGGCCATCCGCTTCACCCTTCAGAAAGAGGATGAGGAAACCCCGGAAGTCTTCATCGCCCCCGTCTTCCCCCGGAGAAGCCATGCGCAGGAACACTAGCTTTTTCCGCAACCGCCGCCGGGGAGCGGTACTCATCCTCGTGCTGTTCGTGCTCACCGGCCTGTCCGTGCTCACCGTGGAGTTCAGCCGCGACGTGCTGCTGGATCACGCCCTCTCCGCCTCCACCCGGTCCATCCTCGCCGCCAAGCCGCTCATGGAGTCCGGGGAACGCCTCGCCACGGCGACGCTTACCAAAAACAGCGAGGAAGGCACGCCCGATCACCCCCGCGAGGACTGGGGCCTGTTCGACCGCGAACTCGAACGTCTCTCCGCCGAACTGCGGGGCTCCACCCTTTCGGGAACCATCGAGGACGAGAACAGCCGCTTCCCGATCAACGCCATCTTCTACGAGCGGGAGGCGGACCGCACCAAGGCCGAAGCCTTCGCGGGCATCCTCGTGCGCATGCTCGCCGGGCTCATGCGGCTGCACGGCTACGCGGGCGGGCAGGACAACGCCGTGGAACTGGCCAAGGAGTACGTGGAAAGCCTCCTCCAGTGGGGCGGGCAGATCGAGACGCCGCAGGACGTCCTCAAGTGGTATCTGGAGCAGACGCCGCGCCGCCTCCCGCCGGGGCGGCCTCTGGAAGCGCCCGAGGAAATCCTGCTCGTCTACTGGCCCCACGTCGAACCGGAATGGGCGAAGGCGGTGCTCGGCGGCACCGAAACCCTGCCCGGCCTCATGGAATCGCTGACCGTCTGGGCGCGCGGCCCCATGAACATGAATACGCTCCGGCCCGCCGTGCTCGGGGCGCTCGTGCGCGACGAGCGGCAGGTGCGGCCCTTCGTCAACGCGATCCTGCAATACCGGAACAACCCGGACAACGAGCTGGAGGAGAACTGGTACAAGGATCTGCTCTCCGCCTACGACGCCCCGGCCCTGCCCAACGGCTGCCTCGACGTCCGCAGCCGCTGGTACCGGCTCAACCTTACGGTGCAGCAGGGCGCGCGCAAAAACACGCTCACCTCGGTGGGCTGGGTCACGCACGAATACGTCACTTGGGAATACCGGGCCGTGCGGTAAACGGTTGCCGCCCGGACCACGATATGAAACACTCCCGACAGGAGGAAAACCATGCACGCCAAACGTCTCCCCAACCGCGCAAACCGCGGCTTCACCCTGCTTGAGCTGATGATCGTCATCGTCATTCTCGGCATCCTCGGAGCCATCGTCGCTCCGAAATTCATGGACGAGCCCCACAAGGCCCGCGTGGTGCAGGCCAAGATGCAGATCGAAAACCTGTCCACGGCGGTGAAGAAGTTCTACCTCGACAACGGGTTCTACCCGTCCACCGAGCAGGGCCTCGACGCGCTGGTGACGCGCCCCGCCATCGGCAAGACGCCCAAGAACTACCCGGCCAACGGCTACATTTCCAAAATCCCCAAGGATCCGTGGGGCAACGACTACGTGTACACCGCTCCCGGACAGAAGGTGCCCTTCGAGATCATGAGCCTCGGCTCCGACGGCGCGGAAGGCGGCGAAGGCGAAGCCGCCGACATCTGGGGCGAAGATGTGCCCGACCGCTGAGCCGGGCCGGACGCGTCCCGCCGCCGGATTCACGCTGCTTGAGCTGCTCGTGGTGCTGGTCATCATGGGCGTTCTGGTGGGACTGGGCGCGGGCGCCTTTTCCGTGGAACGCAACCCGCTGTACGGCGGGGCGCAGTCGCTCGTGACCGCCGTTTCCACGGCCCGCAGCCGGGCGTTGCTGCTCAACGCGCCCGTGACCCTCGAACTGGGTCAGGACGCGCTGGAGATAGCCTCCGGCGACGGCGGCAAGCCTCTCCGGGAAACGTTCCCCAAGGGCATGTCCGCCGCATCCGTCGACGAACACTACCTGCTCGGCAGCACGCGGAAGCTGCTGTTCCATCCTCTCGGCGTGGTGCAGGAACACGTCGTCCATCTTCAATCCGGACAGGATACGCTTTCCGTCTACATCCCGGCTACGGGAACAGCCCGCATCCTCGAAGGGCAATTCTCGCTGGAACAGATCCGCAAGGAGTTTTTATGATGTCGGCTCAGTGTCTTTCGTCTCTCCGGTCCGCGCGCTTCCGTCTCGCGGCCTCGGCGCTGTGCGCCGTCTTCCTGCTGGCGTCATCCGGCTGTGCGCCGCAGAAACGGGCCACGTCCACTCCCCTGTCCGCCCAGTCGATGAACGGCGCCATCACCGCCTACCAGAGCGGCGACTGCCGCGAGAGCATCCGACGGTTCAGCGAAGCCCTGCGGGGACAGGATCATCCCGCCCTGCTCAACGGGTTGGGCATGGCCTATCTGGAGTGCAACCAGCCGCAGAACGCGGCCAAGACCTTCGAGCGGGCGGTATCGCTCGCGCCGGGTTCCGCAGCGCTGCACACCAACGCGGGCACGGCGCTGTTCGCCGCCGACGACTACAGGGCGGCGGAGAAGCAGTTCGACGCGGCTCTGCGGATCGATCCCGGCAACCCCGAAGCGTTGGTGGGCAAGGCGGGCGTGCACATCGTCAGGCAGGAGCCGGAAAAGGCGCTCCAGCAGCTTTCGCAGATCGGCGGCACGGACGCGGCGTCTCCCGAGGTGCTCTACAACAAGGCGCTGGCCATGTATCAGATGGGGCTGGTGAGCGATGCGGAGTCACTTCTCGGCGCCTACGCCCGCGAGCATCCCGACGATCCCGAAGTGCAGAACGCGCTCGGCGTGGTGATGACCCAGATGCGCAGCTATGCCGGAGCCAAGGCGCATCTCGACCGGGCCATCGCCCTGCGTCCCGAGAAGGGGGACTACTATTACAACCGTGCCAACGTGCTCAAGGAACAGAAAGAATTCAACTCGGCCATCGACGACTACACCCGCGCCATCGCGTTCATGCCCGATCTGGCGGGGGCGTACATCAACCGGGGCGACCTGCGTTTCCTGCTCCGCGAGACGGAAGCGGCCTGTCAGGATCTCAAGAAGGCCTGCGACCTCGGCGAGTGCGACCGCCTCGAAAAGTACGAGGACGCCGGACGCTGTCGGGACTTTTTTTAAGGGGGTATGAATGTGGGGGAGGGGAGAGGGAACCTTTCTGAAGAAAGGTTCCCTCTCCCCTCCCCCACACCCCCACCTCTCTCCCACCCAAGACTTTCGACTTTATAGAATACATGTTCGGAGATTGTCCTTGTGGGCGGGATGTCGGGGCGGGGTGCTCTTTCTTATTCAAGAAATAAGAGAGGGATGGTATCTCCCTCTGCAAGCGCGGGCGTACAGGAATGAGGACACCGTGCTTTCAAGAGTGGTCTTCGGACGACGGCACGTTGGACACGCTGAAATGAGGTGGGACGGGACGGCGCATATACGCGAGGAAACCGTCCAATTTTCATGGGGGAAGAATATGGCGGAGTTGTGGCGGAACATCCGGGATTCGCTGGGAGCGAGGCGGTTCGTCCGCGCCTTCGGCGACGGCTGGGTCTGGCTGGCGTTCCTGCTCGGCGTCGTCGGACTGCCGTTTCAGGAAGGAACCATGCCGCCGTTGTGGCGTCTGGCCTCCGTGGCGCTCACCGAGGAACTGGCCTACCGCGTTCTGCTCCAGCAGCAGCTTGAACAGATGATGAAGGGCCGCTGGGGGGTGTTCACCGCCGGATGTCTGCTCGCCTCGGCCGTGTTCGCCCTCTCCCACCTGCCGACCCACACGCCGCTCATGGCGGGTCTGACCTTCTTCCCTTCGCTGGCCTTCGGCGCGCTCTGGACGCGCCACCGTTCCCTCTGGCTCTGCGCCGCCCTGCACTTCTGGTACAATTTGGCCTTCTTTCTGTAAGCGTCGAAGCAAGAGACGCCGCTCACCGCCGAGCGATCGAGGTTGCGGAAAAGGCGTGCGCGGGAGATTGGCGTTCCCCACCGAGGGCATCTTTCGGAGCTTGCGCGTGCGCGGAGAACAGGGAGAAGACGAAAAAGAACGTCGTGCGCTTGGAAAAGAAGAGGAGGGTCCGTTCGGGAAAGCGCGTTCGAAAGGCGGTTCAGACCATGAACAGTTCGACCCCAGCTTCGCGGATGAGGTCTTCCCAGCGGGAATCGAGGGGAGCGTTGGTGAACAGGGCGTTGATGTCGGACAAATGCGCGACGCGGACCATCGCGGGCCGTCCGAATTTGGAGCTGTCGGTCACGAGAAACACGCGGCGGGAGCACTCGATGATGGTACGGGCCACGGCGACCTCGCGGTAATCGTAGTCCAGCAGATTGCCTTCTTCGTCGATGCCGGAAATGCCGATGATGCCGTAATCCACCCGAAACTCGCGGATAAAGCGTTCCGCGCTGGCTCCGACGATGCCGTTGTCCCGGTGCCGCACCGTGCCGCAGGCGACCGCCACGTCGAAGGAGGGATTGCGGGCGCAGATCGAAGCCACGTTGAGGCTGTTCGTGACCACGCGCAGGCTCTTGTGTTCGAGCAGGGCGCGCGCGGCCTCCTCGGTCGTGGTGCCGATGTTGATGCACACGGAAACGCCGTCCGGAATATGCGTCGCCAACAATTCGCCGATGCGCCGCTTCTCGTCCTGCCGGATGCCCTTGCGTTCGTCATAGACGATGTTCTCCGAGCCGGAGACCATGCCCGCGCCGCCGTGGAAACGTTGCACCTTGCCCTCTTCGGCAAGGGCGTTGATGTCCTTGCGGACCGTCTGCGGCGTGACCTCGAAATGTCTGGCCAGCTCGTCGATGGTCGCATAGCCCCGTGCCGAAAGAAATTCCTGCAGGGCCTGATGACGCGCTGAAGTCTTGCTCATACGGTTCCCCCTCTTGTTCTTGTATCCTGTTCCTCTTTTCGGTTCAACCGCCCGCCCCAAACGCCCGTGTCTGGACAGGCGGAAAAAGTCACCGTATGGTGACCCCCCAACACTGTTTTTTCGGAAGATTGCCATGCTCAACAAAAAATGTTTCGTTCTCGATCTCGACGGCACCGTCTACCTCGGCGATATCCCCATCCGGGGGACCATCGACTTCATCCTCCGCCATCGGGACGCCATCGACTTCCATTTTCTCAGCAACAACACATCGAAGTCCCCGCTCACCTACGTGAACAAACTTCGGCGGATGGGCATCCCGGCGGAGCTCGACCACATTTTGTCGCCGGTGACGCCGCTCGTCGCCCACCTGCGGGCCAACGGCATCCGCACCGTCTACCCCGTGGGCAACCGCGACTTCGTGGCCTGTCTCCGCGAACGCATGCCCGAACTGAACGTCCTCGAATACGACGTTTCCGAGGGCGCGGAGGCCGTGGTGCTCGCCTACGACACCGAGCTGACCTACGAAAAGCTCACCCACGCGGCCCTGCTGCTCCAGAAGCCGGAGGTAGCCTACCTCGCCACTCACCCGGACCTCGTCTGCCCTTCCCCCAAAGGGCCGCTCCCGGACGCGGGCAGCTTCATGTCCCTGTTTGAAACCGCCACGGGCCGCCGCCCGCAGCACATCTTCGGCAAACCCGATCCCGCCGTCCTCGGCACGCTCCTCCAGACCTACGGGCGCGAGGACATGGTCATGGTCGGCGACCGCCTCAGCACCGACAAAAAACTCGCCGAAAACGCGGGCATCGACTTCATCCTCGTCCTCAGCGGCGAGGCCAAGGCCAGCGACCTCCCCGGACTCGAACGCCAGCCCTCCCTCGTCGTCGATCACCTCGGACAACTGGAAAAGGACTGACCCTCACCCAGAATACGAACCCTCCCAACCGCCATCCCAATCCGTTTCCGCACGCCCCGCAACGACGCGCTTCCCAAAGCCCGATCCCTTGATATACGGAAAAAACCGCAAACAGGGATCCGATAAGGTCAAAAGTCTTTGAAGGGAGAGGAAAGGGGGTCCGGGGGAAAGGGGAGGGA
>CAUHBW010000250.1 GCA_959604115.1 uncultured Bilophila sp.
GGGGGGGGGGGGGCGCGGGCCCCCTCCCCCAGCCGGGCCCCCTCTCCCCTCCCCCACATATCTCACCATCACTCCTCAATCATCCGCGCCCCCATCCACGCGGAACCCCAGAGGCCGCTGGCGAGATCGGCATAGCGGCGTACGGGAATCCGGCGGAGCAGGGCGCTGTGGGACGAATCGTAGAAGGACTCCCGAAACGCGGCGCAGTCGACCGCCAGCGGATTCCGCATGGCGATGCCGCCGGTGATGAACAAGCCGCCTGTGCACAACGTGGACAACGCCCAGTTCCGGCAGGCCCGCCCGTAGAACCGGGCGTACCAGTGCAGGGTTTCCGTTTCCGAAACGAGGGCTTCGGAGGCTACTTCGTGCGCCTCCCGGCATTCGCCGGTGAGAAAACGGTGGATCAGACACAGCCCGCGCCCGGTCAGCACGTCGTCCCCCCGCAGATAGGACAGGCCGAGGGCATCGGCGGCGAACGCTTCGAAGGCGGCTTCCTCCTTGCCCGCGAAGGGAAAGGCGACGTGCCCGCCCTCGGCGGGAAGCGGCATCCAGACGTTCCGGCTGTCCCGGATCAAGGACGCCGTACCCAATCCCGTCCCCGCACCGATGATCCCGATGGGGCCGGTCGGGGAGGGAGCCGAAGTGGGCAGAACGCAGGGGGCCTCTTCGCCCACGCGCGTCAGACAGGCGCAGGCTTCCGCCATGAAATCGTTCACCAGCCGACAGGCGCGCAGGCCGTAGCGTTCCCGCACACGGGAGAGATCAACTTCGAGAGGCGCGTTGGTCAGCCGGGCTTTCAGGCCGCTCACGGGACCGGCCATGCCGAGCACGAAGGCGTCGGCGGTCGCGGGGCTGCGTTCCAGAAGTGTTTCGCAGGCGGCGAGCAGGGCGTCCGTATCCGGAATGGATGCCGTTGCGCACCGTTCCGTCCGGTGCAGGGCGAGCACGCCGCTTTCCAGCGTAAACCCGGCAAACCGGCAGTTGGTGCCCCCGAGATCGACGGCGATGATGTACGGCATGGAAGGTTCTCCTTGCGGAGCCGCCGGAAGCGGCCTTTCTGGGAAGTATGCCGACAAGCGAAGGCGGAGACAAGTGAAAAGCCCTTTTTTCGCCGGGTTGAGATGGTGAACGGAGGGCCGCATTGCCGGGTCTGGAGAAAAAAGGAACGCAAAATCGTATTATTGATCTTGACTTTCATTTTCATATACGGCACAAGGAATCCCAACAGAACGGAGTAAAGCTATGTGTTGTCTGCATCAGGAACAGAAAGAACGCATTGTGTCGTGTCTGGCGTCGCCCGCCTCGCGGGATGTCCACGGTATCTGGGAAGCGGACGAGCTGTTCAGGTGCCCGCTTGTGGGCATCGGTCTGACCTTCGCCGAACAGAAGCAGCTGCTGAAAAAGGCGTCGCTGCCCCCGGTGGAACTGACGCCCTTTGAAATTCACGAACTGTTCGTCAATGCCGCCTCCACGGAAAACCCCCTTTCGCGGAAGATGAGCCAGTTGCTTCGCCGCAAATATGAACGCGAGGCGGTTTCCCTGCGGGAGCTGGACGAAGAAAGTTTCCTCAGCCGGTGGAAAACGGCTTTTGCCGAAGGGCGGTACGCCGCATTCCTCTGGGCCGCCGCCACGCGGGGCGATCTTTCGGATGATGCCCGGCGCACGCTCTACGGCGCGGTCCATATGGCGATGCACGGCGTCGCCGAGGAGCAGATGCTCCAGCGTCAGCGTCTTGCGGAACTGGAGCGGAAGAACGCGCAGCAGGCCAACCGCATCCGGGCGTTGAAGGAAAGGGAAGCGGCCCTCCGGGACGAAATGATCCGGCTGGAAGAGGCCAAACGGATTCAGGCGCAGGAAAACGCCGCCCTTCGGGACGAACGGAACCGTCTGCGGGCCGATCTCGAAGTGTTTTACGAAGCCTCGCCCGCGTTGTGGGAACTCAGAGGCCCCGAACTGGAGGCTGAAAACGCGACGCTCAGGGATTCCCTCGAAACCCTGAACAAGCGGTTTGCCGCCCAACAGGAACTGGTGCAGTCGCTGCTCAAGCAGAACAGAGCGTCTTTTGACGACGGGCTGCTCATGGATTCGGGAAGCTGTTGCGATCGGGCCTGCGACGAGAGCTGTCCTTCCTTTGATTTGTGCCGGAAACGGGTTCTCATCGTCGGCGGCGTCGAGCGGATGGAACCGCTGTACCGCGAATTCATCGAAGGCGGGGGCGGCGTTCTCGACTACCACAACGGCTCGCTTCAGAGCGGCGCCCGCCAGCTTGAGCGGAGCCTCAGGCGGGCCGACATCATCCTGTGCCCCGTGAATTGCAACAGCCACGGAGCCTGCATCAAAGTAAAGAATTTGGCGAAAAAACATAAGAAAACATTTTATATGCTGCCTAACGGAAGCCTGAGCACCATCTCGCGGCTTCTGGGAGGCGCGACCGAAGGAGAATCGGCATGAGCGCGGATTTCCAGATGCTGTTCCGGCACAACAACGACAACCTGCACGTTCGGATGCTCGGCGTTTTCGACGGCAATTCCGCCCACGAGCTGTTGAACCTGTTCCTGCGGGAATACCGCAGCGGCGGCAGGGTGTTCGTGGATACGGCGGGCGTCCGCGAGATCATGCCGTTCGGCAGCAAGGTGTTGCAGGCCCGGCTGTGCCAGACGCCGGTTCCGGCGTCCCAGTTGTTCTTCAAGGGCGAAAAGGGATTCAGCATCGCGCCCTCCGGGAGCCGGGTGCTCGTCGTGCCGCAAAAGAAAAAGAAGGAAGGCTGTTGCGGCAAGTGCGCCCATTGCACCTGCCACGGCAAGCATGGTCATCATGACCACGAACACTAACCAATCAGGAGCCTTTTTCATGAGTCGCATTCTTATTGTCTACGGGTCCACGACCGGCAACACGGCGGGCGTCGCCGAGGCGCTCGGCGAACAGTTCAAGGCGGCAGGTCACGAGGTCGAAGTCGAGGACGCCGCCAACGCGTCTCCCGAAGGCCTGTGCGAGGGTCGGGACGCCGTGCTGTTCGGCTGCTCCGCGTGGGGAACCGACGAAGTGGAGCTGCAGACGGATTTTGAGCCGCTGTTCGAGGCGTTCGATCGTATCGGCGTCAAGGGCGTGAAGACCGCCTGCTTCGCCACCGGGGACAGCGGGTTCGAGCATTTCTGCGGTGCGGTGGACGTCATCGAGGCTCGCCTGAACGAACTGGGGGGCGTGCAGGTGCTGGAAGGGCTGAAGCTCGACGGCGACCTCTCGGCCAACCAGGATGAAGTCGAAGAATGGGGCAGGCGTTTTCTTGCCGATCTCGCCAAATAATTTTTTTTGCGCGCATATCTTGAAAATGAAAATCAAATATAATAAAAGATGATCCGGCGCGAGCCGACGGCAGGGACTCCTCGTGTGCGAATGGATGCGGGGAGCCCCTCCGCAACAAGGGCGGGAAAGCAGTTCAGACAAGGATGGGAAGCATGTCCGGCAAGATGGAAAGTGATCAGGAAGTTGTGTTCGGCCGTTTTCTGCGGGGAAAGGGATGCCACCACACGCAGCAGCGGCGGGCCATCGCATCCATTTTTTTCAGTGAAGACGGGCACCTGACCATTGATGAACTGTACGTCAGGGTTCACGCGGAAGACCCCACGGTGGGGCAGTCCACGGTATACCGCACCATGAAGCTGTTGTGCGAGTCCGGTCTGGCCAGAGAAGTTTCCTTCGGCGGCGGCGTGGTCCGTTATGAGCGGGCCCGCGACTGGCACCACGATCATCTCATCTGCGAACGGTGCGGACGAAGCCTTGAGGTCGTCGATCCCGACATCGAGGCCCTCCAGGAAAATCTTGTCCGCAAGTACGGCTTCGTCCCCACACAGCACCGTCTGTACCTGTACGGCGTTTGCCCGGAATGCCTCGCCGCCGCGCAATCCTCCGCAAAAGAGTCTGTAAAAAAGAGTCGTTCCGCTTCCTGATCGCAAAAAACGGTTGACAGATCGGACCGGACTGGATACTTATGCGGTCATAAAGTTTGATTGATAAAACTTAATGCTATTGAATACACTTTGAATCGTTTCGGAGGCGTCATGAATGAGGTCCGGTTGGAAAAAAGCCTTCCGTCCGAACAGGACCGGGTAGGGCAGTGGGCTCCGGCCGAAGGGCTTGAGCGGTATTTCGCCAGAGAAGGCGTCGATCCCCTGCCGCACGCGTTTGACGGCAAGATCGCCGTGCATCCCGGCCTCGGCGGCTCGGGCGTGGAGAAGGACGATTTCGACGCGGCGCTGGAACCGCTGCTGGCGAAGCCGAGAACCGGAAAGTCCGTGGCCTACATCCACGTGCCGTTCTGCGAAACGCATTGCCTGTATTGCGGCTTCTACAACAAGGCCTATCGCGGCGACGAAAGCCGCGTCTACGCGGACGCGCTCATTCAGGAGCTGCGGCTGTGGAGGGGAAAGCCGGGGCAGGACGCCGGGCCGGTGCACGCCGTGTACATGGGCGGAGGCACGCCCACGGCGCTGGAGGCGGAAGACATCCGCCGCATTCTGAAGGAAGTCCGCGCCGTTCTGCCGCTCGCCAATGATTGCGAGATCACGGTGGAGGGGCGGCTGTCGAATTTCGGGCCGGAAAAGATGGAAGCCTGCTTTGAGGGCGGCGCGAACCGTTTTTCGCTCGGCGTGCAGAGCTTCGACACGGAAATCCGGCAGGCGATGGGCCGCGTGTCCGATCGCGATACCCTGATCCGCCAGCTCCAGTTGTTGCAGAGCTACGATCAGGCCGCAGTCATCGTGGACCTCATCTACGGCTTTCCCATGCAGACGATGGACCGCTGGCTGGCGGACATCGCCACGGCCCAGTCCCTCCGGCTCGACGGCGCGGACTGCTACCAGCTCAACGTGTACCGGAATACGCCGCTCGCCAAGGCCATCGAGAGCGGGCGGCTTCCCGCCGGGGCGGACATCCCCATGCAGTCGGCCATGTTCGCAGCCGGGGTGAAGGCTATGGAGAAGGCGTTCTACCGCCGCCTGTCCATCAGCCACTGGGCGCGGACGTCGCGGGAACGCAATCTGTACAACCTGTACGTCAAGGGCCGCGCCCACTGTCTGGCGTTCGGACCGGGCGCGGGCGGCAATCTGGACGGGTTCTTCTATCTGAACCAGTCGGACTACCGCGCGTGGCAGGAAGAGGTCCGGGCCGGGCGCAAGCCCATTGCGATGCTGTTCCGTCCGTTCCCGCAGGGCAAGCTGTTCAAGGCCGTTGCCGAGGGAATGGAGCAGGGATGGCTGGACCTGTCGGCCTTGGAAGCCGCCTACGGCGTCCCGCTGGGCGAACTGTGGCGGCCGGTGCTCGAACAGTGGGAGCGCGCGGGGCTCGTCGAACGGGACGGGGCCGTCGTGGTGCTCACGCTCGCCGGGCAATTCTGGCAGGTGAACCTTTCACAATTGTTGCTTGAGTATCTCAAGCGGTCTTTGGAGGTCTGATGTTTGTGAGGAAGATGCTGGCCCTGCCGCTGACGGCGCTGGGCCTGGCGGCGTGGGCCCCCGCGTTCGCGGCGGAGGAGCCCGTCAAGGCGGACGACGTGTACGTGACCGCCACGAGGGTGGAGAAGGAATTGCACGACGTGCCCATGAGCGTCACGGTGCTCACGAGCAAGGATGTGGAGAAATCCGCCGCCCGGACGGTGGGCGAGCTGCTGGAAGACGTTCCCGGCGTGCGGATCGAGAACGACGGTTCGCAGGGACTGAAACGCGTGTCCATTCGCGGCGAGGATGCGTTCCGCACGTTGGTTCTCGTGGACGGTCAGAAGATTTCGGAGCACAAGTCCATGTCCGGCGCGGCGTTGCTCATCGCGCCTTCCCGGATCGAGCGGATCGAAGTGATCAAGGGCCCGGCTTCGGTGCTGTACGGTTCCGACGCCATCGGCGGCGTGGTGAACATCATCACCAAGAAGGGCGGGACCAAGCCTGTGCAGGGCGAAGCCTCCGTAGGCTACAACGGCGCGTCCGACGGGT
>CAUHBW010000251.1 GCA_959604115.1 uncultured Bilophila sp.
CCCCTCCCCAATCTTTATTACAGGTTCACCTCGCTCATGGGAAGGCCCAGAGCGTCGGCGACGCCCTTGCCGTAGGCGGGGTCGGCCTTGGCGCAGTTGGTGATGTGGCGGATCTGGATTTCGCGGGGCACTCCGGCCATCGCGCGGGCGGTGTTGCCGAAGAGGGCTTCCTTCTGCTCAGGCGTCATGAGACGGAAGAGCTTGCCGGGCTGTTCGTAGTAGTCCGCGTCGTCGCAGGGGTACTGCCAGCGGGCGGCGTCGCCGGAAATCTTCAGCGGCGGCTCGGAGTAGTCGGGCTGATCCTTCCACGCGCCGTTGCTGTTGGGCTCGTAGTTCGTGTAGCTGCCGTAGTTGCCGTCAACACGCATCTGGCCGTCGCGGTGATAGCTGTGGAACGGGCAGCGGGACTGGTTCACGGGGATGAGATGATGGTTCACGCCGAGACGGTAACGCTGCGCGTCGCCGTAGGAGAACAGGCGGCCCTGCAACATCTTGTCGGGAGAAAAGCCGATGCCCGGAACCACGTTCGCGGGATTGAAGGCGGCCTGCTCCACTTCCGCGAAATAGTTGTCGGGATTGCGGTTCAGCTCCAGCTCCCCGACTTCGATGAGCGGATAGTCCTTGTGATACCACACCTTGGTCAGATCGAAGGGATGGTAGGGCAGCTTTTCGGCGTCCGCTTCGGGCATGATCTGGAAATACAGGGTCCAGCGCGGGAAATCGCCCTTTTCGATGTGTTCGTACAAATCGCGCTGGTGGCTGTCGCGGTCCTTGGCGATGACGGCTTCGGCTTCGGCGTCGGTCAGGTTCTTGATGCCCTGCTGCGTCCGGAAGTGGAACTTCACCCAGAACCGTTCGTTGTCCGCGTTGATCAGGCTGAACGTGTGGCTCCCGAATCCGTGCATGTTGCGGTAGCTGGCGGGAATGCCGCGATCGCTCATGACCACCGTGACCTGATGCAGCGCTTCGGGCAGAAGAGTCCAGAAGTCCCAGTTGTTCTTGGCGCTGTGCATGTTGGTGCGGGGATCGCGCTTCACGACGTGGTTCAGGTCGGGGAATTTCAGGGCGTCGCGCAGGAAGAAGACCGGCGTGTTGTTGCCTACGAGATCCCAGTTGCCTTGATCGGTATAGAATTTGAGGGCGAAGCCGCGAATGTCGCGTTCGGCGTCGGCCGCGCCGCGCTCGCCGGCCACGGTGGAGAAGCGGGCGAACACGTCCGTCTTCTTGCCGACTTCCGCGAAGAGGGAAGCGCGCGTGTACCGGGTGATGTCGTGCGTTACCGTAAAGGTGCCGTACGCGCCGGAACCTTTGGCGTGCATGCGGCGTTCGGGAATGACTTCACGGTCGAAATGGGCGAGCTTTTCCAGAAACCATGTATCCTGAAGGAGCATGGGGCCGCGAGGACCGGCGGTAAGGCTGTTTTCGTTATCGACGACCGGAGCTCCGGCATTGGTGGTCAGCATATCTTTGGACATCGGTGCCTCCTTGGGGTTTGCGGCCTTGAGCCGTGCGTGGGTTGGAACGTTGCAAGGAAACAGGTGCCCTGTGAAGGCACTATGCGCGGTGGACATTCAAAAGTCAATAACAATAATCAATATTAATAAAAGATGTTCAGTTTTATCCTGTATTCTCAATTTGTTAAAGTATAAAAAAAGGGGGGAAATACTATGATTTTCTTTCAGGGGCATACGGATATGATTCGCTCGAATCAGAGTCCGGTCCTCGTGGAGTCTGCCCGGACGCAGGCGCGAGCGGAGGTGCGCGATTGAGAAAGGCTCCTTTCCCCCTGTGCGGCATCGCGGGGAAAAGGAGCCGGAAACCTGTGGGGCTTTTTCGGTCAGGTTTGTGATCAAAGTCCGTATGCTTTCAAAGGGCGTCTTCGTGGCGCCGCGCATTGACGGGATGTGCGCGGCGACGGATTTCCGGCCTCTGCCGCGCCGGTCGTTTTTCTGAATTCGGCGTTACTTTTTGGGAATCAACGACAGGATGTCCTTTCGGAGCGCGTCGGCGGAGAGGCGGGCGAGTTTTCCGCCGCGCAGGGCCGCGACATGCTTTTTGTAGATCTGCAAGGAGGCGTTTTGCTTCACGAGGTGCGGGGCGTTGCCGGACATTTCCTGCCCGATGCCCTTCAGTTCCTCGTCAAACAGGGATGCCGGAACCTTTTGCGCGTTTTCCAGCGTCTGCTTGTAGAACAGCAGCATGGAGCGGAATTCGGCCTCCTGATTGTCGATGCCGGTGTGCGACAGGGCGATGCCCTTGTCGAGGCTGGAGAGAACCTGCCGGTACTGTTTGGCTTCGGCGGCCTTCATCTTGGGCAGGGCCGCTTCGACCTGCTTTTTCTTGTCCTCGAAGTTCTTCAGTTCCTTGCCGATGATCTCCCGTTTGATCAGGCAGTCCTTGAGCATGGTCACGAGGTAGACCGCCGAGCGGATTTCGTTGGACACCGTGGACCGCTTCTGCCGTTCGAGGGTGATGTTGTTCTCGCGGATCAGGTTCTGGAGGCCCTTGAGGCTGGCCTTTTCCGCGTCGGTTCCGGCGCGGGCCTCAAGCTGCGCGACCAGCTCCAGCGGATCGCCGGAGGGGTTCAGCTCGGCGGAGAGTTCGACCCCGGCCTTTTGCCATTCCCGGGCCAGCTCGGCGGGGCGGTCGCCGCCCGGCGTGTTGATGCCGGAGAGCGCCACGCGGAACCCGAGATCGCGCGCCCGGTTGGGGCCGTCCTTGAGGAAGGGGGCGAGTTCCTCGCGGCGTCCGGGCATCACTTCGTCGCGGGATGACAGAAAGCTGCCGCCCTTGCGGATGAAGCCGCCGGTGGAGCCGTGCAGACGTCCGCCGAGCGAGAACTGGAAGCCGTCCTGCGCCATTTCGGCGGCGTTGCCCGCCATGTCGTAGAACCCCGCCGGATTGGGCTTGCGGGAGCCGATGCGCTGGAGCGATTCTTCCGACGTGCCCTCGCCGGCGCGGAATACGGCGTAGCTCCGGATGGTTTCCCCGGCGGGCAGTTCAAAGAAATCCTCCTGGCTCAACGCCAGCGGCGAAACCTTCTGACCGCCGCGCGCCGCGTATTCCCATTCCGCCTCGGTGGGCAGGCGGAGGAAGGCGGTGTTGCGGTCGTCGCCCTGAAAGCCGGGCAGGGACTGCGGCGCGTTGGCGAGGAGCCATTCCGTATAGTTGCGGGTGAACGCCTGCGCGTCGTACCACGAGATATCGACCACGGGCCGGGCGTCTTCGGGCGTGGGCGCGGGGAGCGTTTCCCCGCCCGCGCACTGTCCGCCCATGACGGCGTCCCACTGGCGTTTGCTCACCTCGTACTTGCCCTCGAAATAGAACTGCATGGCGTCGGCGTCGGGATTGGCGGCTCTGATTTTTTGCCGCCATTCCTGCGGCAGATCCTTGATCACGAACGGCCCGGAAATGGACCCGGCATATGGGCCGTCGTAATAACCCCGGTCCTCGGCGCTGCAATCCCGGCAGCCGAAGCGTGTTTCCATGTCCCAGAGGAATCCCTTGGCGCGCACGCCCACGGCCTTGAGGACCAGCGATTCCCCGCAGGGCATGGGCAGCACGAGATCGTCGGGCGCGGGATGGGGGTTGGAGGCGTCTTCGGCCTTCACCTCGTCCCGGGCCTTGAGCGCGGCGTGGGCTTCGGGAGCGATCAGGCAGGCGGCGAGCAGCAGGGGCAGGAACTTATTCATTGCGGATGACCTCGGAGGGAGAGAGACGGCTGCACGAAAGGCTCGGCGGCAGTGCGGCCAGCAGGGAAAGCGCCAGCACGACGCCGACGGTTCCGGCGATCTGCGTCCACGAGAGGTGACAGACCGCGCCGAGTTCCGCGCCGAGCGGGAACAGGGCGTTGATGACGCCCGCGATGGCGGCGTAGAGGCCGAAGGCCAGCGCCATGCCGAACACGGACGTGAACAGGGTTTGGGCCAGCGGGAAGCAGACGATGTCCGCGCCGGAAAAGCCGATGAGCCGGAGGATGCCGAGCACGCGGCGTTTGCGCCGGATGGCGGCGACGAGGTTGCTGGCGGTGGAGGCGAGGAACCCGATCCCCGCCGCGAGACAGATCAGCCCGAAGACCAGCGACGTGGAGCGGTCGAGCATGCGGACGTTCTCGATTTCCTCGGCGCGGGTGTAGGTTTCGATGTGCCGGGACGTCAGGAAGTCCCGCAGGGAGGCCACGCCGTCGAGTTCCGCCGCGTACAGCCGGAACGAGGGGTACGCGCGTTCGCCCGCCGCCCGTTCCGCGCCGGGCCAGCCGCGTTCGGGCACGGCCATGCCGTCGCGGTAGGTTTCGGCGTCCTCCGCCAGCCGCAGCGGCACGAAGGCCGCGTCCTTCTGGAGCGCGGACAGCGGCAGGACGGCCCTGACCCGCAGGTTCGCGTCGGCGTGCTCGCGCACGATGCCCCGCGCCCGCGTGACCCGGCCCGTCAGTTCGTCCCCGGCCTTTACGCCGAGCTTTTCCGCCGCCGAGGCGGTCAGAATCATGTCGCCGTCCCCCGGTTTCACGTCCCCGGCGAAGCGTGCGATCAACGGATCGCCTTCCCCGGACGGGATCAGGCTGACGTTCACCGGGTTGGGCGCAAGCCCTCCCTCCTTCGCTCCAGCGCGCAACAGGCCGATGGTCGCCGCGATGGCGCGGGTCTGGGGGATGACGTACCCGGTGTCCGGCCTGTTCCGCAGTTCCGCGAAGAACGCCTCGCCGTACTTGCCGCTGCCCACGGGCACGAGTTCGAGGTTGCGCGGGTCTTGCAGCAGCCGTTTCTGAAGGTTGCCGATGACGCCGTTGCGCACTCCGAACAGGATGAGCAGAGGCGCGAGCACGGTCGCCAGCGCGAGCACCGCGCACAGCGACAGCGCCCGTTCGTGCCAGTAGTCCCGCAGGGCCATGCCGCCGATGATGGAAAGCCGCATGGTCACCCCCGCAGCGTGGTGTTGATGACGCCGTCGCCGCCGTCCACTTCCAGCCGCAGGCAGCGGAAGCCGTTGGTTTCCACCAGCCGGTGGTCGTGGGAGACGACGACCAGCGCGCACCTGTCAGCCAGTTCGGTGAACAGGCGCATGACGTTGCCCGCAGTCACGGGGTCCAGCGCGGCGGTGGGTTCGTCGGCCAGCACGAGTTCCGGTTCGGGCAGCAGCGCCCGGGCGATGGCGACCCGTTGCCGTTCCCCGATGGACAGCCTGTCCGGCAGTTTTCCGAGTAGGTGCGCGATGCCGAGCCTGTCCGCCAGCTCCCCGATCCGCGTCTCCACGTTTCCAAGCCCCTTGGCCCTGCCCGGAGCGGCGATGTTGTCCGCGCCGTTCAAAAAAGGAAGGAGGCCGCCGGTTTGCAGTACGTAGCCGATGTGTTGCAGTCTGATCCGGGCCATGCGTTCCTGCCGGTCCCTGCGCCAGAGTTCGGTCACGTCCTCCGTGCCGCCGGATGTTTCCAGCCGGAAGGTTTCGGCTCGGCTCGGCCTGAGGATCAGGGCGAGCAGGTCCAGCGCGGTGCTTTTCCCGCAGCCGGACGGGCCGATCAGCGCGATTTTCTCGCCCGCCCGTATCGTCAGCGACTCGATCCGCAGCCGGTACGTGTAGTCCCGCGCCGTCCGTTCGAGTTCGACGTTGCGGAGTTCATAGAGATTCATGGTAATGATGCCTCCGGCGGCAAGGTGCGAGCCGCACCGGCGGGCCACCGCCCCTTGCCCCTGTCCGGGGGCATAATCCCCGGACCCCTCGGAGCCGCCGCGATGCGGTTCAGTCGAAGCACGCTTCGACCGAAACCGTATTGCGGCGGTCCTGTGGGCGTCAGATATTCCTTTTTCAACACGCGGTAAAACAACACGCCTCATTTCAAAACAAACTTTGATGAAAAAAGGAAGGCGTCTCCGGGAAACTTCCGCCAAGGCGACGCCCGCCGCGCCCCCGCAGCCGCCGTCCGCCCCGTTTATGAAAGTCTTTGAAGAGGATGGGGTGGGGTTTGGGGAGGGGAAGGGGAAACTT
>CAUHBW010000252.1 GCA_959604115.1 uncultured Bilophila sp.
GGGAGAGGGAACCTTTCTGGAGAAAGGTTCCCTCTCCCCCCTCCAATCTTTCATCAACTCAAACGCCAACTACATGACGTCGCGGAAGCGCTGCTGGAGGGCGGTGAGCTTGACGCGGGCGTCGGCAAGCTCGGCCACGCGGGCGCGTTCGCGCTCGACGATTTCGGCGGGCGCGCGGCTGACGAAGCCCTCGTTGGCCAGCTTCTGGTTCAGGCCGCCCATTTCCTTGTCGATCTTGCCCAGTTCCTTTTCCAGACGGGCCAGCTCGGCGGCGAAATCGACCGCGCCGGACAGGTGTACGATGACCTCGCACCCCTGCGCCACGTGGCTCGCGGAAGCCTTGGGGGCTTCGCCGCCGGCGTCGATGATCAGCTCGCCGAGACGGGCGAGGGTCACGATCACTTCGCGGTTCGCTTCAAGGATGTCCTTCTGGTGGTCGTCCACCGGACGGAGCAGCACCGTCAGCTTGTAGGACGGCGCGATGTTCAGCTCGGCGCGGATGGTGCGGATCATGCCGATCACTTCCTGCACGAACTCCATGCGGGCGGCGGCTTCGGGCCTGAGGCAGCCGGGGCGCGCTTCGGGCAGGAGCTGGAGGGCCACGTCGGAACCCGCGCCGCCGGGCAGGGCCTGCCAGATTTCGGCGGTCACGAAGGGCATGATCGGGTGCATGAGCACGAGGAATTCGCGCAGCGCGGTCCAGAGGACATACTGCGCCTCGGTCTTGCGGGGGCCGTCTTCCTTCATGTCCGGCTTGATCAGTTCAAGGTACCAGTCGCAGAACTCGTTCCAGAGGAACTTGTAGAGCGTCTGGGCGGCGTCGTTGAAGCGATAGGCTTCGATGGCGTCGTCCACATCCTTTTTGACCTCTTCGAGGCGATGGAGCAGCCACTGATGGTGCAGCCCCTGCACCTTGTCGAGATCGACCGCCGCGGGCGCCTCTTCGGGCAGGTTCATCAGCGCGAAGCGGGAGGCGTTCCACAGCTTGTTCACGAAGTGGCGGTAGCCTTCGATGCGCTCTTCGGACAGGCGGATGTCCCGGCCCATCGCGGCGAAGGCCGTGAGGGTGAAGCGCAGGGCGTCGGTGCCGTATTTCTCGATCATCACCAGCGGGTCGATGACGTTGCCCGTGGACTTGGACATCTTGCGGCCCTGCGCGTCGCGTACGAGGGCGTGCAGATAGACGTGCTTGAAGGGAACCTGATCCATGAAGTGCAGGCCCATCATCATCATGCGGGCCACCCAGAAGAACAGGATGTCGAAGCCGGTCACGAGCACGGACGTGGGATAGAACGTGGCGAGATCCTTGGTCTTGTCCGGCCAGCCCATCGTGCTGAAGGGCCACAGGGCGGACGAGAACCACGTGTCGAGCACGTCGGATTCCTGCACCAGTTCCGTGGAGCCGCAGTCCGGGCAGGTCGTCGGATCTTCCTCGGCCACGATGAGCTTGCCGCAGTTCTGGCAGGTCCACGCCGGGATGCGGTGGCCCCACCATATCTGGCGGCTGATGCACCAGTCGCGGATGTTGTCGAGCCAGTTGTAATAGGTCTTCATCCAGTTTTCAGGGAAAATCTGGGTCATTTCCGGCACGGCGGCGCGGGCGCGGGGCGCGAGCTTGGTGGAGGCCACGAACCACTGTTCGGACATGTGCGGTTCCACCACGGTCTTGCAGCGGTAGCAGTGGCCCACGCTGTGGTCGAGATCCTCGATCTTCACGAGCTGGCCGGACGCCTGCAAGTCCTCGACGATGCGCTTGCGGCATTCTTCCTTGGACAGGCCCGCGTAGGGGCCCGCCTCGGCGGTCATGTTGCCGTCCTCGTCGATGCACTGGATGAATTCGAGGCCGTGGCGCTGGCCGAGCGTCCAGTCGTTGGGGTCGTGGCAGGGCGTCACCTTGAGCGCGCCGGTGCCGAATTCCTTGTCCACGTAGCGGTCCGCGAACAGCGGCACGGCGCGGCCGATGACGGGCACGACGACTTTCTTGCCCACGAGCCCGGCGTAGCGTTCGTCCTCGGGATGCACGCACACGCCGGTGTCCGCCATGATCGTTTCGGGGCGGGTCGTGGCGATAATCACCGATCCGGTGCCGTCCTCGAAGTCGTAGCGGACGTGGTACAGGTGGCCCTTTTCGGGCAGGTGGTCCACTTCGTCGTCGGCGAGGGCGGTGTGGCAGCGGCTGCACCAGTTGATGATGTACTTGCCCTTGTAGATGTACCCTTCCTTGTACAGTTCCACGAACACCTTGCGGACGGCCTTGGACAGGCCCTCGTCCATGGTGAAGCGTTCGCGGGTCCAGTCCACGGAGTCGCCGAGCATGCGGATCTGGTTGAGGATGCGGTTGCCGTAGTCCTCCTTCCACTGCCAGACGCGTTCGATGAACTGTTCGCGGCCGAGGTCGTGGCGGGTCTTGCCTTCCTTGGCGAGGGCGCGTTCCACCACGTTCTGGGTGGCGATGCCCGCGTGGTCGGTGCCGGGAAGCCACAGCACCTTCTTGCCCTTCTGGCGGGCGTGGCGGCAGAGCACGTCGATGAGGGTATGGTTCAGGGCGTGGCCGATGTGCAGCGCGCCCGTGACGTTCGGCGGAGGAATGACAATGGAGAAAGGTTCGCCCGGCCCGTCGGGATCGGGGGTGAAGGTCTTGTTCTTTTCCCAGTGTTCGCGCCAGTGGTCTTCCACGGCGTGGGGCTCGTAGCCCTTGGGTAGCGCGTTTTCGGACATTGCCTGCTCCGATGAAAGGGTTAGCTTCTGCCAGCGGGGGATGCCGGGGTGTTGTCAACGGCGTCCGGTTGTTCTATGCAGAAAGGACCATGACTGACATAGCCATATTTTGGGATGCCTCACAGCTTTGGGGCCTGCTCGTGTGGCGGGCCGCCGAGGCGTTCGGGCTTCCGTACCGTCTGGTCAAAGCGAAAGAAATAGCTCAGGGAGCGCTTTCTGACAAGACGTCTCTCCTGCTTGTACCCGGCGGAACCGCAAGGCACAAGTCTGCCGCGCTGGGCGAAGACGGGCGCGAAGCCCTGCGCGCGTGGGTCGCGGGCGGGGGGCATTATCTTGGTTTTTGCGGCGGAGCGGGCCTCGGGCTCTCCGACGCCGACGATCCCGTGCGCACCGCCGAAACCGGCAAGGGCCTGCGCCTCTGCCCGTGGCACCGCGCCGAGATCACCGAGCGCGTCCAGCATTTCGTGTCCGGTCATGTCCGCGTCCGCTTTCAGGGCGGGCATCCGCTGGTTCCCGAAGGCTTTTCCGAACCCTGCGCGCCCGGCTCGGAGCCGTCCATCCCGATCTGGTGGCCAGGACGTTTCGCGGCCCCGTCCGGCCCCTCCGACGGCGTGGACGTGCTGGCCCGGTACGCCGGGTCCGATCCCCGGACCTGTCCGCCCGATCTCTGCGTGGCCGATCTGCCCCTCTCTTCGCTCTCTCCCGCCGTACTCGAACAGTGGATCGAACTGTACGGCGTCTCGCTGGCCCCGTCCTTCCTCAACGGACAGCCCTGCGCGCTGCACGGCGGATTCGGCAAGGGCACGTACACCCTCAGCTACAGCCATCTGGAAACGCCCGGTTCGCCGGACGCCAACCGCTGGTTCGCGCACATCCTGCGCACGCTGACCGGCTTCGAGCCGCGCACGGACGCCGTTCCGGCGTGGCGTCCCGGCGAAATGCCCGTCCGCTGGAACGATCCCGATCTGCTCGAAGCCCGGAACGGCATGGGCGAACTGCTCCGGCTCGGCGTCGCCCACGATCTGCTGTTCGAGCGGGCCCCGTGGCTCACGGGCTGGCGTTCCGGGGTTCCCGGCTCCGGCCTGAACGCCCTGTTCATGGGCTTGTGCGTCCTCGCCAACGCGGTTCCGCCGCCCGAGGCCGAGACGCTCTGGGCATCGCTGCGCGTCCGGTTCGGCGAAACCTTTTCCCTGTTCCGGCAGGGGGTCGAGGGGCTGCTCCTCGGCCTGCGCCTCGCCACGATCATGCCGGAAGAGGTGCCGCGCAGGATTCTTGCCGAGCAGCGGCTCGCGCTGTTCGGTTCCGCCATGCAGGGCGGCGGTCTGTACAAGGAATTGATGGACATGGTCGACGCGCTGCTGTTCCTGAGCCTCGGCAAGGGAGGGCGCGATGGTTCCGCCTGACGCGGGTTCCCGCCTCCTCTTTTTCAGCGGCGGCACGGCGTTGGCTCCGGTGGCGGCCGAACTGTCCCGCCACACACGCAACGCCGTCCACGTGATCACGACCTTCGATTCCGGGGGGAGTTCCGCCGAGCTGCGCCGGGCGTTCGGCATGCCCGCCGTGGGCGACATCCGCGCCCGGATCATGGCGCTGGCGGATCGGTCCCTTGAGGGCAATCCGGAAATCGTGGCCCTGCTCGGCTACCGTCTGCCCAAGGATGCGGACCCGGAAGCCCTGCGCGCCGAGCTGGCGTCCCTCGCCTCGGGGGAGCACCCGCTGGTGGCGGTCATTCCCGATCCCATGCACGAGGTCATCACGCAGCATCTTTCCGCGTTTCGCGCGCTCATGCCCGCCGACATGGACCTTGCCGGAGCGAGCATAGGGAACCTTGTCCTGACCTCGGGCTACCTGTCCCTCGACCGCCAGCTTGAGCCGGTGGTGCGGGTTTTTTCCGGCATGGTGCAGGCGCGCGGCGTGGTTCTGCCCGTCGCGGACGCCTGCGCGCATCTGTGCGTGGAGCTGGAGAACGGGGAAGTCATCGTGGGGCAGCACCGCTTTACGGGCAAGACGGCGGGGCCCGTCACCTCGCCCATTCTCGACATGTGGCTGACCTCTTCGCTCGACGATCCCGCGCCCGTTTCCGTTCCCGTCCATCCCCGGCTTCCCGCGATCATTCGCGGCGCGGACCTCATCTGCTACCCCGTGGGCAGTTTTTTTTCCTCCGTCATGGCCAATCTGCTGCCCGACGGCGTGAGCCGCGCGATCCGCGAAGCCGCCTGCCCCAAGGTGTTCATTCCGAATCTCGGCACCGATCCCGAACTCTTCGGCCTGTCCGTGCAGGATCAGGTCGCCTATCTCCTGCGTCTCGGCGGGAGCGGCGAGGGGCGTTTGCTCGACTGGCTGCTGGTGGACGAAGACGAGTCCCGCTACCCCGGGGGCATTCCCTGCGCATGGCTTTCCCGTCTCGGCATCCGGGTCCGCAAGGCTCCCCTCGTCGCCGCCCCCCCCTATCTCGACGCGGAGCTGGTGTGTCGGGAACTGTTGGGGGAATGGAAGTGAACGATTGGGAAAGGGAAGGAGCGCGATTTTTTCCCGGCGGCTTTGGAAAACATTTTTTGTTGAAATCTGCGACGGTTGCCTTTCCCGGAAGAAAAACCCTGTTGCGCTTTTGGCCTACATTTGGGAAGAAAGGACGTTTGAGAGCACGGAGTGGGGGATTCCCCGCCGAATCCGGGGGGTATCCCCTGTCTTTTATTCAAAGGACTGATATGAAAACCGAACTGAAGTGTCCGAAATGCGGCGCGATCGTTGAAAGATACCTGAATCCCGCCCCCACCGTGGACGTCGTGATCCACGACCGCGAGCGCGGTCTGGTGCTGGTGGACCGCAAGAATCCTCCCTACGGCAACGCGCTGCCGGGCGGATTCATCGATCTGGGCGAATCCGCCGAGCAGGCCGCCGTCCGCGAAGCCTTCGAGGAAACGAACCTTCGGGTCCGTCTGACCGGGCTTCTGGGCGTTTATTCCGCTCCCAACCGTGATCCGCGCCAGCACACGATTTCCACCGTATTCATAGCCGAACCGCTGTACCCCGAACAGCTCCGCGCCGGGGACGACGCCGCGAAGGTCGCCTTCTACTCGATGGAAGCCCTGCCCGCCCTCGTCTTCGACCACGCCAAAATCCTCGCCGATTTTAAGGGCGTTCTTTACGGCGGCCGCCACGCCGCCGGGTTGACGACCGCTTGGGAGAAGTAAGATTGGGGAGGGGGAGGGAGAAACTTTCTTCAGAAAGTTTCTCCCT
>CAUHBW010000253.1 GCA_959604115.1 uncultured Bilophila sp.
GTTGTCTATTTTAAAATACCTTTATTTATAATATGTTATATAGATTAAAGCTGGATCGGAGCGAGCATGTCTGTCAAGATGCCTGACGTTTTTGAAGACGCGGCGAACGCGGTCACCCTGACGGGATCTCACTGGTTCTTAAAGAAAACAAACGGGGCGGGGTATTCGGGAGCGCGTGCGGAAGAGGGGCGGGAAGGTCCGTGGTGTTGCGGGACAGCCGGTCTTGGCTATCTTGGGGGGAAACATCCTGTTGTCAGCGTAACTGTAGGGAACTCCATGTGATCCTGCGATACAAGGACTCGATGCGGTGTTACGCCCTGGCGGATGTCGTGATGGCCTGTGTCCGTTTCTTGGCGTTTTTCTTCAGGAAAAAGGCTGGACACCGGATGGAATAGGATTTGTCATGGCAGCGGGCGGTGCGGCGGTGATGCTGTGCACGATACCCTTGGGGACTCTGGCCGATCAGACGAGGCACAAGCGACGCCCCATCGCCTTGAGCGTCGTGCTGATGGCCTTGGGGTGCGGGGCGGTTTTCCTTTGGAGCGAGGGGCGGGCCGTCGGCCTTTCCAAGACTGTGCAAGGGCAGCCATCATGCCGGCCCTGCTGTGGGCATAAGCCTGGGGATGGTGGGGCAGGAAAGGCTCGCTGCCCGGTCGGGGCACATGAGGTATGAAATCATTGCGACAACGCCGTCACCGCTGCCTTGGGAGAGGGGTATGGCATCCCCGGTGTCTTTTTCATTCTGGCCATCATGGGCGGCATCGCCATTTTGGGCTTGGTCCGCATCAACCCGACCCACATTAATTATGTCGCAGTACGCGGACTCGACCTTTCCGGTTCCCATGAAGGCGGGCGCTGGCTACCCAGCGCCGCCAAAGGGCTTTTCACGGATAAGGCATTGCCGGCGGTGGCGTTGCCCCTCTTTTTCTTTCACCTCGGCAACGCGGCCTTGCTGCCCTTGCTGGGGCAATCGGCCGTATACTGCGGGGGACCTCATTTAGGCGCAGGCGATCATGATCCTATGCGCGCTGTGGGGAGCGCGCACGGCACGGAGCGGAGGTATGGGCTTCTCTTTCTGGCGGCAATGATTGATCTGCCCTACCGTTGCGGCTCAGGCCGACTACGTCGTCGCTCAGATACATGACGGCCTTTTTGTCTTTTCCGTCGGGCAGGGGCAGGCCGTAGACCAGATCCTTTGGCCTCCACATGGCGTGGAGCGGTTTCCGCCTTCGGGAGCGGATTACCGTGACCGGATTGCCGTCGTACCCGCCGAGATAATAGGCGTATGATCCTCTGGCGTTGTGACTCTGCGTACCGTAATGCCCGCGCCCCAATGCCACCTGACGTCCCGCCCCGCCCATTCCGTCAGTTTTGTTCACCCCGGATCAGTTCCAGCAGTTCGGTTTCACTCAGCGGAACGTCCGCGCCGCTGAGCACGTCGGCGGCGAGGGCGCGCTTGGAGCGGTGCAGCCGGAGGATCGACTCTTCCACCGTTCCGCGCGCGACGAGCCGGTAGACGGTCACGGGCCGCTTCTGCCCGAGGCGATAGGCGCGGTCGGACGCCTGATCCTCCACGGCGGGGTTCCACCACGGATCAAGGTGGATCACATAGTCCGCGGCGGTGAGGTTCAGACCCTGCCCGCCCGCCTTCAGGCTGATCAGGAACAAGTCCCCCGCTCCGGACTGGAACGCCGCCACCCGCGACTTGCGTTCGCGCTCGGGCGTGGAGCCGTCAAGATACTGGTAGGCGTACCCTGCGGCGTCGAGCCGCTTCCGCGCTTCCGTGAGGCAGCCCACAAACTGGCTGAACACCAGCGCCTTGTGTCCGCCTTGCACCAGCTCGGACACGAGATCCATAAAGGCCGAGAGCTTCGCGCCGGAAAGGGCGGTTTCGGGATCGACGAGCGCGGGAGCGCAGCAGGCCCGGCGCAGTTTGGTCAGTTCCGTCAGGATGTTGAACTTCCGCGAGGCGTCGTCTTCCTTCGCGGTTTCCAGAGAGGCGAGGGCCGCCCGGCGCAACGCCTCGTAGAACGCCCGTTCCTCGTCGGGGAGTTCCACGTCGATGTGTTGTTCCGTGCGCGGCGGAAGCTCGGTGAGCACTTCGCTCTTGGTCCGGCGCAGGATGAAGGGCCGCACGAGCGAGCGCAGGGCCTGCCGCGCGGCGGACTGCGCCTCGGAGGCGTTTTTCTCGTTTTCCCCGCCGGGGGCGGGCGCGGAAATGGCGGCGAAGCGTTTCTGGAACGACTGCCGCGTGCCGAGCAGGCCCGGATTGATCAGGTTGAACAGGCTCCACAGATCTTCAAGCCGGTTCTCGATGGGCGTCCCCGTGAGCGCGACGCGGAAGGCCGCCGGAATCTGGCGGCTGGCCCGTGAGCGGCGGGTGTCGGCATTCTTGAGCGCCTGCGCCTCGTCGAAAACCGCCACCCGCCAGTCGCGCCGCGAGAGGCATTTCGCCTCCGTGTGCAGCAGCCCGTAGCTGGCGACCAGCACGTCGCCGGGGCCGAGCGAGGCTACCCGCGCTGCCCGGTCGCCGGGTCCGAAGCGGTACACGGCGAGCGTGGGCGCGAAGCGGGCCAGTTCGTTTTCCCAATTATGGCATACGGATGTGGGCGCGACGATGAGCGACGGCCCGGACGCCGCCTGCGCCAGCAGCACGGCGATGGTCTGCACGGTCTTGCCGAGGCCCATGTCGTCCGCGAGGCAGGCCCCCGCGCCCCAGCGGGCCAGCCGGGACATCCAGACGAAACCGTCAAGCTGGTAGTCGCGCAGCTCCGCCCGCAGGGTGGACGGCACGGCGGGCGTGCCCGTCTCCGCCGTCCTGATGCGCCGGAGCAGGCTTTCCCATGCGTCGTCGCCCCTGACCTCGGCCCCGTCCAGCAGGTCGCGGATGGTGTCCGCCGCCAGCGGGTGCACGCGGCAGGCTCCGTTCTCGCGCTCCGTCAGTCTGTCCAGTCGGTCAAGTTGCTGCCGGAACTGTTTGGTCAGGGCGAGGAACGCGCCGTCCCCGAGAGGCACGAAGCGGCCCTTCGCCTGCGCGAGGCGTTCCAGCACCTGCGCCATGTCCAGCACCAGCGATTCGTTGACCCTGATCCGCCCCTGCAACGCGAACCATTCCCGCGAATGGCGCACGTCCACGGAAAGCCGTTCCGCCGAAACCTGCGGGCAGACCCGGAGCTTTTCGCCTTCGGGCCATTCCAGTTCGACCCCGGCGCGCTCCAGTTCGAGCAGGCAGTCGAGCGATTCCTCCGTGTCCTCAAGCGTCCACGGGCCGATGCCGCCGCGTTCGCGGAGCGTGGGGCAGCTCCGCGCCAGATTGCGGGCCGCATGCGTTTCTTCCGTGAAATCCCGTTCCGTGCGGACGGCGCGGCCTTCGACGTCCGCCAGCGGCGCGGCGGGTCCGTCGCCCACCGGAAACGCGGGCGTGCCCGGCAGGCCGAACGGGCGGCAGAACAGACCGACTTCCAGTCCGGCGCCCACGGGCCGCAGGCGCACGACGAGCCGGAGCGAAGCCGCCACGTCCTCGGCGCGGATGATCGGGCGCACCATGCCTTCGTCGAGGTTCCGCACCAGTTCGAGTACGCGGGGGCCGCCTTCCGGCGGTACGCTCAGACCGTGTTCGCCGAGCAGATCCGCCGCGCCCTCCAGCCGTTCGGGAAGGTGGTAGAGCACATAGGAACGCGGCGCGACTTCCACGCATTGCAGTTCCCCGCGCGGCATCCAGCGGGACAGAGCGAGGCTGTAGCCGTTGGGCTCCTGCCGGACGACGAGTTCCACGGGCTTGCAGGCCAGCGAGATGGGCACGCGGTCCGAGGCCCGGAGCAGGTTGGGATGCCCCGCCAGCGCGGGAAGCGCCCGGTAGGGATCGGCGTCGCAGGCGGTGCCGTTCCACGTCCGCGACCAGCGCAGCGTCGTCAGGACGTCCCGGTCCTGTTCCGAGAGCCAGTCCAGCGTGTCCGCCTCTTCATGCAGGCGTTTGAGGGAGATGGCCCGGCCCGCCGTCCATTCGCCGCCTTTGGCGGATTGTTCCAGCGCGTCCACGCGGAAGCGTTCGGTGTCCACGAGCCACGCGATCCGCTTTCTGGCCTTTTCCGCCGCCGGTTGTTGCAGCCGATGCGCCAGCGCGTCGAACACCCGTTCCCAGCTTTCCCGGCGGTCCAGAAAATCGGTCAGACGGACATGCCGGATCGGCAGGCTCCGTTCTTTCCAGCCGCCCTTCGGATCGAGACGGGCCAGCGTTTCCACGAGCAGGCAGGCGACGAGCGGCAGCCTGTCCCGGAACCGCTCGAACAGCGTTTCCACGGCGCGGAGGTTATGGACGCCGTCGTCGAGGCTGGCGTCCACGGCGCGGAACACGGCTTCCGAGAGCGGGTCGGCGGGCAGGCTTTCCAGACGTTGCAGCGCGGCGGCGTCGGGCCGTCCGGCGGCGAGGCCGAGCAGCGTCCGGGCCGCCATGAGGCCCTTGTAGGCGGGCTGGCGCGGCGAAAGCTCATGGAGCAGAGCGGCGCACTCTTCGCGCAGGCCGGGCTGGTCCGAGCGGATCAGCGCCAGCGCGAGGCACAGGCCGCCGGGTCCGGGAAGGACGGCCTTGCGTTTGCCGCAGGCTTTCCGGAACCGTTTTTGCGCCTCCTGCAACGGAGGCAGGGCGTCGCCGCCCTCCAGAAAGGCGATGACGCCCTGAAACATCGGGCCCCGGAATTCGCTTTTGTCCTGCAACAGGGGCACGAGTTGGGCACGGGCCTCGGCGTAGCGGCCCGACAGGACGTCGAACAGGACAAGCGCGGGGCAGGGGGGCAAGTCCACGAGTGCGGGCCGGAGTTTCGGCAGCAGTTCCATGCAGTTGTCGAGATTCGCCGTGAGCCTTCCGGCATCCACGAGCGGGGCGGCGTTGTTGGCGGCGATGTCCAGCGCGATGCGCGGCGGCAGGGAGGCCAGCCAGCGCGGATCGGTGGGGGCGTCGGTGAACTGTCCGTCGAAGGGGTGGTTGCCGCCTTCCTCCATCGCCGTCGCTTCGGTCCGGGCCTTGCTGTAGGCGTTGAGGTCGCGCTCGTATACGGCGATGCGCAGGCGCAGGGCGGTGGTATGGATGCCCGCGCCCCGGTCCAGCACCCTGCGGACGGCGGGGGCCATGCGTTTCAGCCCCTCAAGGCAGAGGTCGTGTTCCAGTGCGGGGACGACGCGTTCCTTGTCGTCGGTGAGGCCGATCCGGCGCAGGGCGGCGAACGCGGACCGGATGTCTCCGGCGTTCCAGACCTGTCCGCGCGGCGGCGGCACTCCGGCTTCGCGCAGGCACTCCGGCAGGAGCGAACGCGAAAGCCCGCCCGTCATCGCCTTGAGTTGCAGCAGCAGCCGGTAGGCGTCGGACAGCTCCACGTACCGCTGCCGCAGGGATTTGAGTGGGTTCATTGGCAACTCCTTGGCGGAATGGAAGGGAAAAGGAAAATTGGGGGAAGGGAGGAGGGGCCCTTCTGGAGAAGGCCCCCTCCTCCCTTCCCCCAAACTCCCATCCCTCCTCCCCCCAAGACTTTTGACGTTATCGAATCTCTCTTCCCGACGTTCCCCGTATGCGGGAGGATGGGGTGGTGCGTTTTTCCTTATTAAGGAAATGGGGAAAAGAGTCCTTTTTTGCGGAAAACGTGCAAAAAAAGTCATGAAAAGGATGGAAGCGTTTTTGCGGGGCTTCCGAGAATATTGGGGGCGTGTTTTTCTTCACCATGCAGAGTTCCCCGCTCTTCCCTTTCCCCTCCAAGAAGGAAAAACAGGCCGCCCCCGCATGCCGCCCCCGGGGAATCCCTCCGAGGAGGGATTCGATAAGGCCGAAAGTCTTTGAAGGAGAAGGGGGAGGTTTGGAGGGGGAAGGGGAAACTTTCTCCAGAAAGTTTCCCCCTCCCCCACCAAATTTCCATTACACTCAACCAACAACAGCATAAATTACC
>CAUHBW010000254.1 GCA_959604115.1 uncultured Bilophila sp.
TTCACTTGGGGCGTAGGCTTCTTCTGACCATTATTTTGCGAGTTATTCTTCTCTTTGTGCGGCCCGTGCTGCGGCCCATGCGTCCCCTGCTGCGGCCCATGCGGCCCCTGCTGCGGCCCATGCGTCCCCTGCTGCGGCCCATGCGTCCCCTGCTGCGGCCTCTGCGGTAGAAAATTCCTCTTCGGTAGCCTCACCGACTGCGTACGCTTCTGCTACATCAAGAGCATACAAAGAACGCTCATCAGTAATCAGATGTTGTATTTGTCTGGCACACCGCACGGCAAAAAGACGTACTTCTGGAGCATCAATGCTTCTCAATGCCCAGAGCGCATCATCAAAGCCGTTCGATTCGAGGATCGCTTTGAAAGAGAGAGGTTCATCATCCGCCTCAGTTTTTCCAAGAGAGGTGAGCAAGGTTTTCCAACCACTCCGGCACGGCGAATGCTCACGGATTTTGTTTAGCGTCGTATAGAACATGGTGTTCCCCTTGTTTTAGATTTATCCGGTATCCCAATCCCGTTTCCTGCCCCGGAATTTGGGGCAGGTGCGGGGCTAGGCGACAATTCCACAAATTTGTTTAGCGTAATACGTTGCGGCATTACTCCGCATCCGTTGCCATGCCCCATTACGCGGGCTCCAGCGGAATCCGTGCTTTTTGAGTTTCGCCCGTGTGTCGGCGTCTGGCTTGTCGTCAAACAGGATTTGCAAGCGATTTTCCTCGACGTTGTCCACGATGGTCCCGCCGCCGAAAGGCGTCTTAGTGGTCACGTCCTGAGTGGTGGCCTTGAGCTTTTCGATTCGTGCCTTGATGCGCCGAATCTCGGCGTTGTTGTTCGCCAGTGAAAATTGCGGGTACGGCTGGCGTTCATAGCTAGGCATGGTTTCCCGCATCTTGTCGATCTCGGCTTGTGTCATGCCAAGGGCAAGCAAGGCCGCATCGCCTTTCTTGAAAGCCTTGTTGACCTCTTTCATCCATGCGTGGGCTTTTTCCCTTTCCGCTAGCTTCTTTTCAAGCCGTTCCAAGGCGTCCGGGGCATCCGAAGAAATGCCGCTCTGCCCCACGCTTTCGGCCCTTTCCTCGTAGTACGCGGCCTTCTTGTCGAGGCTGATCGCCTTGTCCATCGTCTGACCGATGCGGGCACGGTATCGGCGGTCCCGGCCTTCCGAATGATGCCCCACAAGAATGGGCTGCCCCAGCGGTATGATTGAAGCCATCTTTTCCGCTTGGCGGGTGGCGGCATTGCTCTCCTGCCGGGCTCTTTCCGCCCGCAGTTCGTAACGTTCCCGGCGGGCTTCCTGCCGTTCGTAATAGTCTTGCGGCATATCCTTTTTCCTCCCTTTTCGTATTGTTTCCAGCCAGAACCGTTATCGTTCCGGCTGGTTCAATGCGAAAAAGTCCTTTTCCTCTTCCTTTCTCTTCCCCGGTTTGCTTTATCCGCCGGGGGCTCTGCCCTGCTCTTTTACCAGTGACCCAACGCCTTGCCGTGGTCATGGCCTTACCGCCTGTTACGCGGGGCTCAACGGGTACAACGCCGGGTTTGGGGGCTTCGTCGCGCTACTTGTCGAAGAACTGTTGGCGGGCATCTCGCCGAGATTCGTTACCCGGCGTAGAGCCACTCGGCCCGTGATGCCCAGCCGTCTGCCCGCCAAGGGCGCACGAGATAATCGTCATCTTCGCCGTTGTAGGGTTCAGCCTGAACTTCTTCTTCGCTGTAAAACTCACGGATGAACTTGCGGCTACTTTCGAGGCTGTCGAAATCGTCAACTCCCACCATTCCGGCGATAGCTGTCAGAACCGTGCATGGCGTAGAAAAAGCGGTCATGGCTGTTCTCCTTTGGTCTTTCGGGCTTGAATCCCAATCCCGGTGGCTACCCCGAAGAATCGGGGCAGGGGCCGGGGCTAGGCGGAGAGTTCGTATCCGTGTTTCTTCATCCAGCGTTCAGCGCTTTTCACGCTTGAAAAGTATTTCCAGTTTCCGGGGTATTCAGCGCAAACCTCGCCATAGTCGTTAATGCTCCAGATGCGTCCCCGATTGTCTCCGCTCTTCCAGTGCTGTTCGATTCTTTCCATGTCTGTTTTCTCCTTTAGGGTTGTTCCCCGTCTCGTTGAAAACAGAATAGAGTTAATTTTACTCAATGTCAATAGGAAATATGAGTTTTTTTTACTCAGTTTTTGCCAACAAAAAAGCCCGCTTACCGGGCCATACTGAGAAAAATTTGCTCAGAACATGAAAAAAGGCGGCCCAATGAGGTCGCCTAAAGAAAGTCCCCCAAGAGGGCTAGATGAGTCTAGCCAAGGGGTGGGCCTAAAACACGCTCATTTTTATATATTAACATGATTTTATTATCTTTTGCAGGGGGCCTAAATTTCTACTTTCTTCCCGTCTTGACCGCTTTCAAAGCCTCCCGTCCCACATCTACCCACGATAAGCCAAGGGCATCACACATTGTAATCACATCAGAAAAACGCATATTCTGAGGTTTTCTTTTTCCCGGTGCTCCTTGTCCAACTAAAAGAGCCTGAACTTTGCCACGTGGATAGGGCATGAAGGGAAAAGCCGCTTTGCCGAGCTTTTCATCAGAGAAGCCGAGCCTCTCTTTTTGAGCTATGAGGAGTTCTCGAATGGACTGTTCAAATACGTCCATGTCCTCTTTCATCAGCATGCTGCTCACTCCTTTTTGCCTCCTTTGTAGCATAAATTTTACACAAAACGCTATAGGGCAAATTTTACTCGTTGACAAGTGAGTAATTTTATCTCATACAAGAGCCCACAGGGCACACCCAACCGCCCCGCGAAGCAGCGAACAGGGGGGAGTAGGCCACCGCTCAAGGGGCGGCATCACTGGACGGTATTCAGACGGTGGCGGTGATGTCTCATGAAATCCCCCGGAGCCACGTAGCGAGTGTCGGGGTGTCCAGAGACGAAAGTGGAGAAGGGACAATCTCGCAAGACGGCGCATCAGCCGGAAAGCTCCAAGGTCACAGCGTGATGCTCGTGTGTGGCTGCCGAAGCGATAGGGACGGCTCCATACCGGAACCTGTCGAGGCAATGTCCTGCCCCCGTGTGATAGCGGGTAAGGGCGAGACTTTGCCTTTGCTCCTGAGACTCACCACCCGGAACTCAGGGAAAGCTGAAGATACGGGGAAAGCTCATTGCCTTTCTGCCTTTCCTCTTCGGCATATGCCTTTCACCTCTTGGCCTACCGAGAACTAGGCCCGAGCGTGAGCGAGGAGGGCGGTAGCCCGTCTCTCTCAGGCTGAGAAGAACGGGAAAGATGAAAAAGAGGCACAGAATCTCAAAATCCGTTTTCAATTCTTTTTGAGATTCTGCGAAGTTTGAAAAAGTTGTGAAACAGGACATTTTACCCATGATCATTTTTCCCAGATGGGAAAGTTGATCACCAACTGAAAGTTCTTTGACAACCAGACCCGGCGATCCGCCCAGTCCGTTCCGGCCCACGCATTCGCAACGCGTCCCGCAGCGGTGGTATGGCGGGGAGGGAAAACTTCATGGGCGGGCGGCATCACACCACCCGCCCATAGCGGTTACTGCCCGGAGGAGAGGCCGGGGCTTCACTGGTTATCTTTTCAGCGCGGCTATGACCGATGTGGTAGAGGGGCACCGGGAGTCGCCACGCCCTAGACCAGCGGCTAGAAAACGATCCGAATGCACATGGCCAATCAATGGCTGTGGACGCTTCCGCATCCTTTCCTTCAACGGCATCCGCTGGAGGTGGGATACGAAAAAAATTGGCTCTTGATTCAAGAAAAATATACGTCGCATGGTTCGAGGCGGCGATCCCTTTTGCCGCCTCTCTCATACGACGCTGAGGCCAATCCCCAGCACCCGGATTCCCCCGTACGAGGCGAGTTCCCGCACGGTTCGGGACCACGATGTCTCGCGGCCCCTTTCATGCGTGGGGCGGTCGAACTGTCGAAAGGTCAGCTACCACCCGGAAGATTAGATTTTCCGCTTCTTATTCTTCATTTTTCTTCAACAGAGGCCAGAGCATGACGAACACACCGGACACAAAGAACAGGTCACTCACAACGGACATGAGCATGTTCGTGAAGTCGATGCCCACGGCGCACAGCCCACAAGCAATCGCTCCAGCAACGCGCCAGTTAAGCATTTTCGAGCTCGTAATCACGCAGGTTGATGCCGAGCATGGAGGCTACTTCCTTGAGCACCTTGACCTCTTCGGGCTCGATTTCGCCGTCAGATTCGGCAATGGTCACCATGACATTGAAGCACAAGAGCTTCTCGTCAGGGCTGGCCTTGAGGTCTTCGATTTCCTTCATGGCCTTCTGGCGACCGATGCGGAACCCGGTTTCAAACTGCATCCTGAACATGTTGATGTTTTCGCTGATCTCGCTTCCGAAGTGCTGGAGTTCCGGCAGGGCAGAGATCGTCTTATCGAGCTTGGCGAGTTCCGCGTCCTCGCATTCACCATCAGCATATGCGACCAAGAGAGCACCGCCGACGATGGCCTGCATGAGGTCACGGTTTTCAACCTTGGCGAGCTCCGCCTTGCCTTCCTGAACCTTCTTTCCGAACATTTTACCAAAAAATCCCATTGAATCCTCCCACCATGTTTCACAGTCCAGCCCCATTGCCGTCTGTGGATAGTGCTCCGTTCCTCGCCCGAACGCATTGCCTCGCCTGAGCGGGGGTACAACGCCCGTTTTGAGTCACATCTTCGCGTTGTTCCAACGGACGCCCCCTTGCTCGGGTAATGCGCGCCCGTTGTTTTTGAAACTGCCGTTTCGTGTTGATGCAGGGAAATGGATCTGGCTGACATCTCACCATCTTGAGGGTTATGGTTATCCCCGCATCACAGGGAACGGCGGTAAAATTGGCAGCCGGGGGCGGGTTCGAACCGCCGATCACAGGGTCAAAGCCTGTTGCCGTAACCGCTTGGCTACCCGGCTGTGCGTTGCTGGTTCTGAGCGGGGAAGTACGCGTAAGGGATTTGTCGGATCATATCTTCTTGAATGGCCTTGTTCTTCACGATTCAATCTGTCGTCACAGAGGAATCGGCGTGCGTACGATGACAATCTTTCTCGGCAGTTATGAAGGCACGCATTTTCTGCCCATCCCAACTTCCCCGGTCAGAACCAACAACGCTATTTACTTTTCAATCTGGCGGACGGGGTGGGATTCGAACCCACGGATGCTTTCACATCGGCGGTTTTCAAGACCGCTGCATTAAGCCGCTCTGCCACCCTTCCGCTGGTGGGAATGCCGAGACTTGAACTCGAAGCCAGCCGGTTATGAGCCGGAAGCTCTATCCATTGAGCTACATTCCCGTCCGCTGCTCCCGTTGATGCCGGGGGCTTCATTAGGTATTTCAACGCGCCAACACGATTCGTAAAATCCCGGCATCGGCGGGAACAGCGGTAGTTATTCTCACCGGTCTAACGGGCCTCTTTCGAGCTTTCCGAGCGGCCTCTTGTTCCGCTCACCGTATCGCTACGGCCTTCATGCCGCCCAAACCGGCTTCCTTCTCACAGGTTTTCTGGCTACTTTCCGGCTGGTGTGCCGGGTGTGTTCGCCTACCCTGTTCGTCGTGAAAAGATAATGCCATTTGGCAGTTTTTAAGTCAAGAATAAAAATGCCAAAAGGCATGTATACCTTTAAAAAAATCCCCCATAAGGGGGGAGAATATTCTTATATCTTATTCAAAAACTTAAATAATTCATCTAAAGGTGCCTCGTCATCCCGCAACGTGTACACACTGTCTTTCAATAGTTCAAAAACCCTAGCATCCGCAAAAGCACCACATATTTCTGTGTCAATATCAAATAGTTTCTTTAATAAAACAAATGTATTACGTAGTTTAAATTGCATTTCATCTCTGAAACATCGGATCGTGGCACGGGCCATGCTCTCTCTCTC
>CAUHBW010000255.1 GCA_959604115.1 uncultured Bilophila sp.
GAAAGCTTCGAACTGGCATTGGACACGGCGCACGCGGTCGCCGAAGCCAGCCGCGAAGCGGGGCTGTTCGCCGTCTTCAAAAGTTCATGGGACAAGGCCAACAGGACCTCGGGAAAGGGCTTTCGCGGCCCCGGTCTGGCGAAAGGCATGGAATGGCTCGCCCGCATCAAGGAAGAAACGGGGTTGCCCGTCGTAACCGACATCCACCTGCCGGAACAGGCGGCCCCGGTCGGCGAGGTCGCGGACATTCTGCAAATCCCCGCGTTCCTGTGCCGCCAGACGGATCTGCTCGCGGCGGCCGCCCGGACCGGCCGGGTGGTCAACGTCAAGAAGGGCCAGTTCGTCGCTCCGTGGGATATGGGTCCGGTGCGGGACAAGCTCTTCGGCGCGGGGAACGAACGCGTGCTTCTGACCGAACGGGGGGCCTCCTTCGGGTACAACAACCTCGTGGTCGACTTCCGCTCCATTCCGATCATGCAAGGCTTCGGCGTTCCGGTCGTCTTCGACGCAACCCATTCCGTCCAGCTCCCCGGCGGACAAGGCACCTGCTCCGGCGGGGATCGCCATCACGTCCCCACGCTGGCCCGCGCCGCAGCCGCAGCCGGGGCGGACGGCATCTTCATGGAATGTCATCCCGATCCGGACAAGGCGCTTTGCGACGGCCCGAACAGTTGGCCGGTCGCCAAACTCCCCGCGCTCCTCAAGCAACTTTCAGCCCTCTGGAGTGTTCCCAATGAGCTGTAACCTCCTCTCTTCCGACGGGACCGCAACCCCCGGGAACGTTTCAGCCCCCCGCCGCGAGTCCGTGGAAAGCCTCGCCAAAAAAATCAAGCTGCTCGTCCTTGATGTGGACGGGGTGATGACGGACGGAGGGTTGTATTACGATGCGAACGGGCTGGTCATGAAACGTTTTGATGTCCACGACGGCATCGGCGTCCGGCTGGCCAAGGCGGCGGGCATTGAGGTGGCGGTCCTGTCCGGCATGGACGTTCCCTGCGTCGTCAGAAGGCTGGAAGTCCTCGGCGTCACGGAGTATCATGGCGGAGCGGACAACAAATGCACTATTCTGGACGCGATGCGGCGGCGTCTTTCCCTCGAGTGGAACGAAATCGCCTATCTCGGGGACGACTGGGTCGACTTGGCCCCCCTGTCGCGCGTCGGATTGCCCGCCGCGGTGGCAAACGCCGTGCCGGAAGTCAAGAAGCTGGCACGGTTCGTGACCCGGAAACAAGGCGGGCACGGGGCCGTTCGGGAATTTGTCGATCTTCTTCTGACCTGTCAGGGAAAGCGGGATGCCCTGCTCGAACACTGGATGCGTCTGGAATGAAGCGTTCCCGAATGCTGTCACTCATTGTCCTCGCGGCGCTGGTGGCTGCGGGCGGCTGGTATGTCGTGGAACGGCGAGGCGAGACGACCCTGCTGGGCCGGGTTCTCGACATGGCGAACAAGGGCGGCCTCACCTCCATCGACGGTTCCAAACTCCAGGGAAACGCCACGCAACAAAACCCGCTTGAGGAAGTCGCCGGACTTGCCATCAAGGGGATCAACCTGTTTCAGGGCAACAAGGGACTGGAGCTGTGGCGTCTCAATGCCAGTTGGGCGCACATGTCCCAGAACGGCGAAACCATCGATGTGGACAAGCCCGTCGTCCGTTATGCGCTGGGAGAAGGTTCCGCCGGCAATCCCGATGACGACGTGCTCGACGTCAAGGCGGAACAGGGCCGGATCACCGACAACCAGCGTTTCCTGACGCTGTGGGACGATGTGGTCATCAGCCGTTTCGACGATACGATCACCGCTCCGCGCATGAATTACGACGCCAACAAGCGGTTGATGACCTTCCCGGAAGGCGCCGCTCTGGAAAGCCCGACCGCCTCCGGAACGGCCAAACTGTTCACGTGGGATCTGGCGAACAACGAAATGCACGGTTCCGAAGGCGTGCTCGTCATCCTCAAGCCTCGCCCGGAGACGCCCCCGAAGGATGCTCCGGCGCAGGAAGCGGCGAAACCGCGCCCCACTCCGGCGCAAGAGTGAGCCTTGCGCGTTTTCAACGGTAAAGAGACTCTTTCGAGTAGGATAGAACATATGAAAAAATGTCTTCTGGGCACGGTCGTCCTGAGCATGGGCCTTCTCTGCGCCGCACCGCTCCGGGCGGCGCCGGTGACGCCACCGAAACCGGCCCAAAACGTCGAAACCCGCATCACGTCCGATCAACTGACCTATCTCGCCGAAAAACAACGTGTCGTGTTCGACAAGAACGTACATGTTACGCGCCCCGACTTCGAAATCTGGGCGGATCGGATCACCGTCTACCTTAAGCCTCCCAAGGACAACGGCCAGAAGCAGGGCGGCGAAAAGGGCGGAATGCCCGCGGGCATGGCCGCCGGGGATGTGGACCGCATCGTCGCCGAGCGCAACGTCCGGATGAAAAGCGAAAACAGAAGCGGTACGTGCGCCAAGGCGACCTACACGATGGACAACGGCGTCTTGCTGATGGAAGGCGACCCGCGCCTGACCGACGGCGAGAATACCGTCACCGGCGAGACGATCCGGTACTTCACCGAAGAAAACCGCAGCGAAGTCATGGGCGGCTCCAAAAAACGGGTTGAAGCGGTCTTTTCCGGTTCCAAGGGGTCCAGCCCGATCCGGCCCGGAGGCAATCGCTGATGGCCAAACTGTCGGGCGTCGATCTGCGCAAATGGTACGGACAGCGCGAAGTCGTGCGCGGCGTTTCCCCCGAAGTGAATCAGGGAGAAATCGTCGGCCTCCTCGGCCCCAACGGCGCTGGGAAAACGACTTCGTTCTACATGCTGACCGGAATCATCAAGCCCTCTTCCGGTCGTGTTCTTCTTGAAGATCGGGATATCGGCACTTGGCCGCTTCACGAGCGCGCGCGGGTGGGCATCTCATATCTGCCGCAGGAAAGTTCCGTTTTCCGGAAGCTCACGGTCCGCCAAAATCTCCAGATCATTCTGGAGCACACGGGACTTTCCCGCAAGGCGCAAAAGGAACGTGCCGATGTTCTGCTTGAGGATTTCGGACTTACCCGTCTGGAAAAATCCCACGCGCTGCACCTGTCCGGCGGGGAACGCCGCCGTCTGGAAATCGCCCGCGCGCTCATCCGCGAACCCAAGTTCGTCTTGCTGGACGAACCGTTCGCCGGCATCGATCCGCTCGCCGTGGGCGACATTCAGGGATTAGTGCGGGCGCTGCGCGACCGGGGTATCGGCGTGCTGATATCGGACCATAACGTTCGGGAAACGCTCACGATTTGTGATCGCGCCTACTTGATGGTCCAAGGTCAGGTCGTCCTTTCGGGAACGCCGGACACCATCGTCAACAGCGAACAGGCCCGCAGCGTCTATCTCGGCGAGGGCTTTTCCCTCTAGGTCGGGGACACCGGGTGTCTTCGTCTTGAAAGGCCGTGCGACTACGCCGGCCTTTTCTTTTTTCATCGGACGGAAAACAGGCGTTTTTCCCTTTGTTTTTTTCATAAAACCCTTGCAGCGCAAAAGAACAGCGAAAAAAAACGCTCCTGTTCTTGCAACATTTGCGTGCATATGGCATAATCCCTGCATGCAACAAGAAAGGTATCCTTTTGGCGAGGAAACCTTTCTCCTGACAGGGTACCGCCTCCGGCGTTCTCCGTACAAACATGCCGGGACGGATTTGAGCCGACTCTTACGACCACGGGATATTTGCATGGCACTGGAACTCAGACAGCAACTCAAGCTTTCGCAACAGCTGGTGATGACCCCACAATTACAGCAGGCCATCCGTTTGCTGCAACTATCCCGTCTGGAATTGGTGGAAACGGTCCAGCGCGAACTGCTGGAAAATCCCTTTCTTGAAGAGATGCAGGACGAGCCGAACAGTGAGCCCCCTGCGGAAGTCCGCCCGGAAACCCCACAGGACGATGCGACCTACGACAGGGAGGTGGCCCGTTCCGAAGACTGGGAGGACTATCTTGGAGAATTCGCCAGCACGCCGCAGCAAATGCAGCCCAGAGACTACGAACTCCCCGAGGAAATGAGTTCGCTGGAAGCGCGCTACGCCTCCAGTCCCACGCTCGAAAGTCATCTCATGTGGCAGCTTCGCCTCTCCTCGCTCTCTGACGAACAGAAAGAACTCGGTGAAATCATCATCGGCAACCTCTCCTCCTCGGGATACCTTCAAGCATCCCTTGAAGAAATGGCGGAGATGGCCCGCGCCGATATGCACCCCGAAACGCCGTCCGGAGAAGAGAATGCCTCCGCAACCGGTCCCGTCCGGCCCTGTCCCGAAGACGTGGAAACGGTCCTGAAGGCGATCCAGCTCTTCGATCCCGTCGGCGTCGCCGCCCGTACGCCGCAGGAATGCCTTCTCATTCAAATAAAAGCCCTTGGGTATGACCGGGATCAGGTTCTCGTCGATCTGGTGCGCGATCATCTGGAAGATCTCGAAGCCCACCGCTACAAGCCGCTGCTCCGCAAATTCAAGCTGGATATGGACGAGCTCAAGGAATACCTCGACATCATCCAGTCACTCGATCCCATGCCGGGAGCCAGTTTCGGCGAGGGCGTGTCCACCTTCGTCAGTCCTGACGTCTTCGTCTACAAGGTAGACGGCGAATTCCTTATTGTCCTCAACGACGACGGTCTGCCGAATCTCCACCTGAACCCCGCGTACGAAAACGCCTCGGAAGGTGCTTCCAACAAGGAAAAAGAATATTTCAACGAAAAGATCCGATCCGCGGCATGGCTCATCAAGAGCCTGCATCAGCGTCAGCGGACCTTGTACAAGGTTGTGGAAAGCATCGTGAAACATCAGCGGGGCTTTTTCGAGGAAGGCATCAGCAAATTCAAGCCGCTTATCCTGAAGGACATCGCCGACGACATCAGCATGCACGAATCCACGGTCAGCCGCATTACCACAAACAAATACGTGGCGACGCCTTTCGGGGTCTACGAGCTCAAATTCTTCTTCAACAGCGCACTGGAGCTCGACGACGGCAGCCAGGTCGGTTCGGAAAGCGTCAAGGCCCTCATCAAGAAATGCATCAGCGAAGAAGATCCCAAAAACCCGCTTTCCGACGAACGCATCGGTGAAATTCTCAAGGAACATCTCAAGGTGAACATCGCCCGCAGGACTGTGGCCAAATACCGAATGGCTATGGACATTCCTTCCTCGTCCCGCAGAAAGGCCCATTTTTAGCCCGCAAAACGGCGTGAGAGCCCTTGACAGAACCCTCGAAAGGTTGTTGTAAAGAAGTCATGCCTGACAAAGCAAAGTCCGTGTGCGGACGCCTCGGCGTTTGCGTGCGGGCCGGTTATCAGCCAAAGGAGGCTTGCATGCATATTTCCTTCACGTTCAAGAATTTCGAGCCCTCTGAACATTTGCGCAAGTATGCCCGCCGTCGTATGGAAAAGCTGGGAAGATTCTTCGGCAAGAACCCGGCCCTCGACGCACAGGTGAACATGTCGGTCGACAAGTTCCGTCAGCGCGTGGAAGTTCAGCTTTCGGGCGACGGCATCAATATCGCCGCCAGCGAAGCCTCGGAAGACATGTACGCCTCCATCGATATGGTTCTCGACAAGCTGGAAGCTCAGGTCAAGAAGTTCGTCTCCCGCAACAAGGAATTCCATCGCAGGGATCGCGAAGATATTGACGTCTATACCTTTGAGGTGACCGAAGAAGACGGGGAACGCACGATTACGGGCCGCGACCACTTCTCGCCCAAGCCCATGGGGCCGGACGAGGCCGCCATGCAGCTTGAAGCGAACGAATTTGAGTTCCTGACCTTCCTGAATTCGGAAAACGATCGCATCAATGTCATCTATCGGCGCAAGAACGGTCACTTTGGCCTGATAGATCCCATCTTCTAAGAGCTGCGACGTTCCACAGTTACACGAAAAGCC
>CAUHBW010000256.1 GCA_959604115.1 uncultured Bilophila sp.
TCGCAATTCCTACCGGGGCAAACTCATTTCCAGCCTACTTTTTCAAGTAAGGGGCGACGAGAACCACGATGACGCCAGCCAACACATTGGCGAGGACGTCGAGTAGGAACTGCTCCATGAGCGCAACCTCCTTTCGGAGACCGGCCCACGCTTAGATTCTATAAAATCACTCCTCCATTCGCAATCAATATCCCTCGTGTCTTACGATGCGGGGGATTTTTGCGTCTTACCGAAAAAAAGTGTCCAAAACAGCACTTTTTTTTCAGTTTATCCGGTTTCATGGCGACATTGCGGATTTGGTCCGCTCGTTATTGTTCACGCGGCAAGATGCCGCAAAACGGGGAGACCCCGAGGATTGACATGTCGCTTGAAGCCTATCGAGACAGTATCGATGATTTGGAAGATACTCTGAAGTGTTTTTACGTGCAGGACGAGAAGTCCGGGAAATGGCGTCTGGACGTTGCTGGTGGATTCAAGACCCCGGAAGACATTGAAGGGCTTACTTCTGCTTTGGCAAAAGAACGTGCACGTGCCGACAGAAACGAAAAAGAGGCCAAAGAACGTGAAAGAATGTTGCAGGAGAAAGAAGAAGCTCTTCGACAGCAACGAGAAGCCAAAAATGAGCTTTCAGAAGAAGATCGCAAACGGAAAGAGGATGAAAAGCGTCTTTTGATGATGCAGGAAGAGCTTAACCGTCTTCGTCAAGAAAATGCCGAACGAGCGAAGCGCGAGGAAGAGCAGAGCAAAAGGCTTTTCCTCCAGCAATCAGGCGTGCTTTCAAAGGCTGCAAGCAAATCTGTTCAGTATTGGATGGAAACGAACCTTCCTCAATATATCAAATTTGAAGACGGTAAGCCCGTTGTTGTTGATGCTGATGGCAATCGTATTTATGACGCCGACTCTATCGCCCCTCTTGATCCTGTTCGCTCCCTTGAAAAGCTGGCTTTGAATAATCCTGACGGAAAAAACGGGATTACAAGCGACATCAAAGGTAATGGAAGCGGTTCTTTCCAGTCCCTTGGGGGGAATGTACCCACAGGGAAAAACCCATTTACAAAGCAAAACTGGAATAGAACGGATCAGATGAAACTCATTGCAACGGACCCGTCTCACGCGAAGACGCTTGCCCAAGCGGCTGGCGTCAAAGTGACATGGTAACAAAGGAATAAAAATGTCAGCGAATACCACTCAAGTCTCTGACCTTGTAATCGTCCCGGAATTGTTTTCTGAAAGCGTTATTCTTAGGACTTTGGCTACGAATGCCTTTGTTCGCTCGGGTGTCGCTATCCAAGATGCCCAGCTGAACAATTTTCTCAACGGAAGCATGGGCGGTAAGACCTTCTCGCCTCGTTTCATTGGGCCGTTGAAGGATGACGATCCCAATATTTCCAGCGACGATCCGGCTACTCTTGCGGTTCCCAAAAAGATTACCGGGTTCAAAAATACCGCTGTTCGCCAGTCGTTGAACCAATGCTGGTCCTCAATGGATCTGTCTGCCGATCTTTATGGCCCAGACCCTGTTGATGCAATCATCGGACAGATCAGTGATTATTGGGACGCTGTGCTCACTCGTAGAGTCCTTGCCTCGTTGTATGGCATCGCGGCTGCGGATCAGGCTTCTGATGGCCCCAAGGATATGGTTGTTGATGTTTCCGGTGAAACTGGCGCCGGGGCACTATTCAGCGCGGATAACTACATCACCGCAAAGGGTACGATGGGCGACCGCTCCGCCGCACTTGGAAACATTGCCGTGCATAGTACGGTGTATCAAACCATGCAGCGTCAGAATCTGATTGACACGATCCCCAATGCCCAAGCCGATATCGGTTTTGGCACATACATGGGAGCTGGCATCATTGTTGATGACGCCATGACCGTTGTTCCCGCTACCACAGGGGAATCGGCTACGCCCGCCAAGTATTACTCTTATCTTTTCGGACGTGGAGCTATTGCCCTCGGCAGCGGTAGCCCGAAGATTCCTTTTGAGGTTGATCGTAACCCCGCTTCCGGTAATGGCGGCGGTGAAGAGCTGGTGTACAGCCGCGTAGAATGGATGATTCACCCGCAAGGCTTCAGTTATCAGAAGGACACGACGCCGACGATTGCGGAGCTTCAGGCCGCCGCGAACTGGAAGCGGGCATTTGAACGCAAGCGCATTCCTCTTGCCGTGCTCATTACGCAGGGCTAAGGAGTTTTTATGCCAAAAGAAAACATCAATACGCCTGAATCGTTACAGAACTTCAAATCCACCTCTGCATCTCCTAAACCTTTACATCCTGAAACAGAAATAGAACGCAATTTGCGCATTTCCAGAATGCTTCGTGAGGGGCGCAACATGAGTCAAATGGATAGTCTTATCAATGAGAACCGCAAATTGAGAGCGGAGTTGATGCGTCAGAAGGCAGAATAGTCCGGTCTTGACCACGGGCGGGGCGAACCAGAGTCCCGCCCGGAATCAAGAACGGAATGGAGGAAATATATGGCTTTAATCGTTGAAGACGGAACAATGCCCACAGGGGCGAATACCTACGCCAGCATTTCCGATGCCGATACGTATCTTTCGGCACGTGGCGATTCGTGGCCTGTGTCAGCTTCCGATATCGCTCCAGACCCCAATATGTCTTCGAAAGAAGCTGCTTTGATTCGCGCTGCGGATTGGCTCAACGGATTAGACTGGAAAGGGGAACAGGTTGATCCTGAATGGGAAATGGCTTGGCCACGTTCTGGAGTTCCGTTGCGGAAAGATTTTGAAGGAATTACGCAGTTTATTGCATCGGATACGGTTCCCCTCAAGGTTAAGCGTGCCTGCATAGAGCTTGCTGGCATGATCTACGCAGGAACCGATCTTTTTGCGCCCGTTGAGCATGGTGGAGCCGTAAGATCCGTTTCCGAATCGAATAGCACTACGATTGACGTTATTGAAGAAAGCACATCAAAAAGTGTCACGTATGCAGACAATGCCCCGACAGAAACGCTTTATCCTCTTGTCTCCGGTCTCATTGGAAAGTTTTTGAATACTATCCCCGGAAAGGTTTCTGGCTTTTCTGTTTCTCGCATTATAAAGGCATAGGCCATGCGAGAGTGCATTTTCTTCCCAGAACTTGCGCGTGTTGTGGCAACGCGCCGTTTTTTTATTGAAGACTCCACACGTTACTATGAAGTGTATCTTTGGAATGATAAAGTTGCGCTTCAACAATATCTCGACAAGAAAAAACAAACGACGCTTGGTCTGACCTGCAACGAACCACGTTATTCCCATTCAAAACGAATAGGAGAAATTCATTTTGCTGTTGGGCAATGGGATTTGAATATCGTTGCCCATGAATGCCTTCATGCAACGATGAACATTATGCGCCTATTCTCATTGAATTATGCTCAAGTCGAGAATGAAGAGCGCATTTGCTATCTGCATGGCAGACTAGTTCAGGCCGTCTACCAATGGCTTTTTGAAGTGGAATAATAAAAGAAGGGGAGAAACCTAGCAACAGGCTTCTCCCCGAGGTATCGGCGCGACAACGCCGACACACGGCCCTGCATGAACTTGCGGCGTTCATGTAGGGTATCCGTTCCTCGTTGGTAATCCGGGAGAACGGTTAGGGGTATTATTATCATGCCGAATTACGCGGCAGATGATCGCATGTCTCCCAAAGAAGCCGCCGCCTATCTTGGTTTTTCTCTCTATACCCTCGAAAAGTGGCGACAAGGCAGAAAGTTATGGTCGCCTGACAACAAGGGGCCTCGTTACACATCACTCCACGGTCGTATCTGGTACCGAAAAGATTGGCTGGACGAATGGAAAAATTCTGTCTGGTCCCTGCCTTCATGTCTACCGTAAAAAGCCGTATCCATCCGTAATTATCCATAATAAACAGCATATTATCCCAAGAAAACTCTCTTTTTAAGCTTCTTCTTGGGAAGCTGACCTCCAGAAGTTCCGGCATCCCGCCGGGGAAAAAATTTGGAGGTTTTTATGGACGGACTCGTTCCTACTTTTTCGGTCAACGGTGATGGCAATGGTGTCAACGGCGGTTGGGGTGATGCGATCGGTGCTTTCGCCGGTGCGCTTTTCGGCTCGTGGTGGGGCAACGGCTGGGGTGGCGGCTTCGGCAATAACGGCGGAAACGGTGGTTGCTGCAATTCCGCCCCCTCCGCCCCCTCGGTCGTTATTGCTGGCGGCGCTGGCGGTTGCGGTTCTACTGCGGAACTGGACGCTCTGACCGGCCTTCAGGCCAGCGTGAACAGCCTTGGGCTCCAATCCCTTCAGGGCCAGAACACGACCAATATGGCGATGTGTCAGGGATTCTCTGGTGTGGTCGCCGCTGACAACGCCAATACCGCCAGCGTGAACAACAGTTTGACGCAGGGCTTTGCCGGTCTGAATACGACCATCGTTTCAGGGGATCAGGCGATCCAGAACAGCTTGTGTCAGGGATTCAACGGTCTGAATACCGCCGTTCTGGTGAGCTCCAAAGATGCCGCTCTCCAGAATTGTCAGTCCACCAACGCACTTACCAACGCCATCGACAACTGTTGCTGCACGACTCAGCGAACCATCGCCGCCGAAGGCTCCGCTACTCGCGCTCTCGTGTCTCAGCTCGACCGGGAACGTCTGCTGACACAGATTTGTGACCTCAAGAGCGAAAACGCTTCGCTCAAGAACCAGACCTTCACGTCTCAGGCCATTTCTACGCTGGGCTCTCAGATTCGCACTGAGATGCAGCAAAATACCCTGAACATCATCGGTCATTTTGCCGCCATGCGTGGCACCACCACTTCCGGCGCTACCGCCTAAGAGGAGGTGACATATGCGCTATATGATGGACACTAGAGGCGGTATGGGCAGCCGTGGCGGATACGGTTCCGAAAACTCTGGGCGTGACGGCGGGCGTTATGAAGCGCGTCGGCTTCCTCCTCGCAACCGATACGGCGAATTCCGCCGTCGCCGTCGCCGTGAGTTCAATGAAGACCATATGGGCTACGGGTATGACGACATGGATATGGATGAAGGCATGGGCCGCCGCCGGTATCGCGAAGACGATTGGCAGACTCAAGGCTATGTCGATCCTGATCGAGAGCGTCGGTATTATGAAGACGAACCCGACCGGGAGCGTCGCCGTGAACGTCGCATGCGCCGAGAACGCGAGTATTACGGCGATGACGACGATGACGGCTACGACTAGATGAGCTTCCGAGACGTTACGAAGAAGCTCAAGAAAGTGGCGAAGTCGGTAATGGAGAACACGGGGGCGGCACTGATCCTCTTCTCGAAACCCTAGCGTTTGAAGAGTACATCGTACACAACCCTCCTCCAACGTGGCCTCCATACCTCGAAAAGAAACAGTATTGGGGCATCGTCGCAATGGAATTCGGGGAAGCGCGGAAGGCTATTGAGGCTTACAAATCCGGTTCCGGGTGCATCTGTGATGCAATCAAGGAATTGGGACATCTGGCCTCGGCAGCGGCACAAACCCGCGCGCACTTGATGGAAGTTGAAGACGAAGAAGACGCGAAAAAAGCTGAACAGAAAAAGGACAGCAACGCATGAGTAAGCTCCCCCTTCCGGCTCGTTTTGAAGACGATACGACGATATACAGCCTGATCTATATTCCCGGCCTTCCTGCGGACGCTGAGGCCCGTTATACCATGCGTCCCAACACCAACGGTATGGTTCCGCTGGGAGGGAATGTGGAACCCGTAGCTGTCAACAAGAAGAAAAAGTTCATGTCTTGGCTGATGATGCAGGAACCGGCACAACACGGAAAAACCGTTCCGCCGCGTAACTTCCTTTTCTTCCAGTTGAACGACAATCCTGTTCCCTTGCAGGCGGTCTTGACTCATGAAATGGTGTGCTATGCGGCTACTCCAAAAAGAATGCCG
>CAUHBW010000257.1 GCA_959604115.1 uncultured Bilophila sp.
CGATGGAGGGGCTTGCCTACTACACGCAAAGCCTGCTGGCCCTGTGGCCTGAGAAGGCCGTCATCGGCTCGTGCGTCGCTGGCGTCGTCTCGCTGTTCGGCGGGGACGCCTATCTGCTGTGGATGCTGGCGGCCATGCTGGTGGCCGACTTTGCCTTCGGGCTGGCGAATGCTGTGCGGCGCAGGCATTTCCGGTGCCGGATGCTGGCGCACGGCGTTTTGAAGTTCCCGGCCTATTGCCTGTACCTGCTGGTCGTCGGCGTGGTCAACGCCAGTCTGTCGCGGTCGTTCGGCGGGTCCGACATGCCGTTGCTGAATCTTTTCATCGCCTACCTGATCATCACGGACGCCGTGTCCGTCATTGCCCATATGCAGCGGCTCGGCATCCCCGTGCCGGACCTGTTGCGGCGGGTGCTTCTTCGCAGCAAGCGGAAGGTGGAGCGGCGGGTGGATGAGGCCGTGGGCGGGGACGACGATGCCCCCTAGACCGCTCAAGGTGTGCCGCCATGCCGGATGCCATGAGCTTACCCGTGATCCGTCCGGCTACTGCCTGAAGCACAAGGAAGCTGCGGAAGCGCGGGCGAGGAAGTGGAAGGCCGAACAGGACAGCCAGCGGGAGAGCGCATACCGGCGCGGGTACGGTGCGAGGTGGCGGAAGCTGCGGGCGCAGGTGCTCATGGAGGAGCCGTTGTGCCGGGAGTGCCGCAAGGCCGGGCGCATCGTTCCGGCGACGGACGTTGACCACATCGTGGCCAGAGTCGACGGCGGGACGGATGACCGGAGCAACCTGCAACCTCTCTGCCACGCCTGTCACAGCCGGAAGACGGTCCGGGAGAACGGCGGGCGCGCGGTAACACGGTGAGGGGGGATCGAAAGTTTGGTGTCACTGCCGGAAGACCGCATAGGGCAGGTGGATTTTTGTTCGTGCAAAATGGGGGGAGGGGGTCAACCGGGATATGGCCGGACGTAAACCATTGCCGACGCATTTGAAAATGGTTCGCGGGACGTTGCAAAAATGCCGCATGAACTCTGACGAACCCTCTCCGAACCCGGAGATCCCCGCCGCGCCGCCGCACCTGTCGCCGGAAGCTCGGGAGGAGTGGAACCGGCTGGCGGAAGAACTGTACGATCTCGGCATTCTGTCCGCCATCGACCGGGCGGCGCTGGCGGCCTACTGCCAAGCCTATGGGCGGTGGGTTGAGGCGGAAGAGCTGCTCCGCAACATCGACGGGACCATGAAGCTCACGGAAACGACCTCAAACGGCAATATCATCCAGAACCCTCTGGTGGGTATCGCCAACAAGTCGCTGGAACTGATGCACAAGTATTTGACCGAGTTCGGCATGTCCCCGAGCAGCCGTACCCGCGTCAGCGCAAAGAAAAAGACGGGCGAGAAAAAGGGCTTCGCGGCCCTGTAGGAAAGACCATGGCAAAGGAATCGACATATCCCCACGTTGAAGCCGCGCTTCAGTACGCCCGCGATGTCGTCGCCGGGCGGATTTTGGCGTGCCAGTGGGTGATCCTCGCCTGCAAGCGCCAGCTTGACGATCTGGAGCGGTGGAACGGCGTTGACGGCGCTCCGTATTTCTTTGACCGCGCCGCCGCCGAGCGGGTGATCAAGTTTGAGGAGATGATGCCCCACGTCAAAGGGGAGTGGGCGCGCAAGCGCATGACCCTGAAGCTGGAGCCGTGGCAGAAGTTCATCCTCTCCGCGCTGTTCGGCTGGAAACGCGCCAAGGACGGCCTGCGCCGGTTCCGGGAAGCCTACATGGAGGTGCCGCGCAAGAACGGGAAGTCCTGTTTCATCGCTCCGGTGGGCCTCTACATGTTCGTGGAGGACGGGGAAGCGGGTGCGGAAGTCTATTCCGGCGCGACCACGGAAAAGCAGGCGTGGGAAGTGTACGGCCCCGCGCGGCTCATGGCCCTGCGCGCCGAGGGCTTCATGGAGCATTACGGCGTGGACGTGCGCGCCAAAAACATGAACATCGCCGGTTCCGCGTCCCGGTTCGAGCCGTTGATCGGCGATCCCGGCGACGGCGCGTCGCCGCACTGCGCCATCGTTGACGAATACCACGAGCACGACAGCCCGCGCCTGTACGACACCATGATCACCGGCATGGGGGCGCGCCGCCAGCCGTTGATCCTCGTCATCACCACGGCGGGCTTCAACCTCGGCGGCCCCTGCTATGACATGCGGCTCCGCGCCGGGAAGATTCTTGATCGCACGCTTCAGGATGAGGAACTGTTTGCCGTCGTCTACACCATCGACGCCGAGGACGACTGGAAGAGTCCCGAGGCGTTGCGGAAGGCGAACCCGAATTTCGGCGTGTCCGTGATGGAGGACTACCTGCTTTCGCAGCGGTTGAAGGCCATCCAGAACCCCTCGAAGCAGAATACGTTCAAGACCAAGCACCTGAACGTGTGGTGCAACGCCCGCGCCGCCGCGTTCAACATGACGAACTGGGAGAAGTGCGCCGATCCCGGCCTGTCTCCGGACATGTTCGTCGGGAAGCCCTGCTTCATGGGCCTTGACCTCGCCAGCAAGGGCGACCTGAACGCCGTCGTGTACCTGTTCCCGGAGGAAGGCGGGACGTATGCGCTGTTTGCCGACTTCTTTCTGCCGGAAGACGCGCTTGAAAACGTCCAGAATGCCGACGTGTACCGTGGTTGGGCTTCCGAAGGCCGGATTACGCTCACGCCCGGCGGGATGGTGGATTACGACGCCATCGAGGAACACATCCTTGAGCAGAGCAGGCGGTTTGAGGTGCGGGAATGCCCCTATGATCCGTATCAGGCGGCGCAGCTCGTGACGCATCTGGCGGGTGCCGGTCTGACGATGGTGGAGTTCGGGGCCACGGTGAAGAACTTCTCCGATCCTTTCAAGACGCTGATCACGCTGGTGGACGCCGGGAAGATTCGCCATGACGGCAACCCCGTTCTGACGTGGTGCCTATCGAACACGGTTTGCCATACGGACGCCAAGGACAACATCTACCCCCGGAAAGACCGCTACGAATACAAGATCGACGGCGCGGTGGCCGCGATCATGGCTCTCGGGCGGGCGTTGGCCGTGCCCGAAGAGGACGGGGACGTCATCACGCAGCCCTTCGTCGATCTGTGGGGAGGTCTGTGATGGCGAAGCGGAAAAAGCGGGGAAACGCGGGCCCGCGTGCCGAGAGCCGGGAAGGCCGTTCCTTCTCCGATTTTTCGGACCTGTTCGGCATGGGCGCGCCGGTGGCTTCCGGGCAGCTCGTGACGCCCGAGACGGCCATGCGCTTTTCGGCGGTGTTCGCCTGCGTGCGGCTGCTCGGCGGCGCGGTGGCGGCGGCTCCGGCGAAGGTCTACCGGCGGGAAGGGCAGGAGGAGCGTCGGATTGTCCGCGGGCATCCGCTGGCGGACATGCTGCGCCTGCGGCCCAACCGGTTCATGACGGCCGCCACGTTCTGGAAAACCTTCGTCGCCCACAAGATTCTTCAAGGGAACGGCTACGCCCACATCATCCGGTCGCGCTCCGGCGAACCCGTGGGGCTGTATCCCCTGAATCCGCGCAATGTTGTCGTCTATTGGGCATGGGAGATCGGCCTTGATCAGCGGCTCGGCGTGGAGCGGAACCGGCTGTTCTACCGGGTGACGTTCGAGGACGGGCAGGCGCGGCTCTACGATCAGGACGACATGCTGCACGTGCCCAACGTCGGCTGGGACGGCAAGCGCGGCCTGTCCACCATCGCGGCGGCGGGGCAGGGCATCGGCCTTGGTCTGGCGGCGGAAGAGTCCAGCGCGCGGTTCTTCAGCAACGGCATGTTGTCCAAAATCGCGCTGACCTACCCGAAAAGCCTTTCTCCCGGAGCCACAGAGGAATTGCGGGAATACTTTGACGCCCGGCACACGGGAACGGCCAATCACCACAGGCCGCTCCTGCTGACGGAAGGGGGCGAGGCCAAGACGTTGAGCATGTCCGCCGAGGACGCACAGTTGATCGAGTCCCGCCAGTTCTCCGTCATCGACATTTGCCGGTTCTTCGGCGTTCCCCCGGTCATGATCGGGGAAACGGAAAAGACTTCCTCGTGGGGGAGCGGCGTCGAACAGATGGCCCGCTGGTTCACGACCTTCACCCTGAATGATCACCTGACGGCCATTGAGCAGGAATTGGAGGCCAAGCTCTTCCGGGACGGCTGCTTCGCCGAGTTCGACGAATCCGAGCTGACCCGTGGCGACACCAAGACGCGGGGCGAATTCTACCGCATCGCCCGCGGTTCCATGCAGGAGCCGGGCTTCATGACCATCAACGAAATCCGGGCCGCCGAAGGGTTGCCGCCGATAGAAGGCGGCGACGCGCTGCAATTCCCGGTGAAAAAGGACGAGAATGGACGGACTGCTGCAACTCCTGCGTGACAACGCCCGGAACAGGCCCATCCCAAAGGCGCAGGCGTCCGAAGGTGAGGACACGCTGTACCTGTACGACGTGATCGTCTCCGACGACTGCTGGGGCGGCGTGGCGGCGGAAGACTTCGTCAGGGAGCTGAACGCCACCGCCGCGCCGGTCATCCACCTGCGGATCAACTCTCCCGGCGGTGAAGTGTTCGCCGCGCGGGCCATTGAAGCCGCCATACGGAACCATCCTTCTCGGATTGTCGCCCATGTGGACGGGTACGCGGCAAGCGCGGCTTCCTTCGTGGCCGTGGCCTGCGACGAGGTGGAGATCGCGCCCGGCGGGTTCATCATGATCCACAAGGCATGGACGTTCACGGCGGGCAACGCCGACGATCTCCTGCACACGGCGGAAATGCTGGAAAAGCTCGACGCCTCGCTGGTGGATACCTACGCCCGGAAAAGCGGGTGCACGCCGGAAGACATTGCCGAGTGGATGAAGGCTGAAACGTGGTTTTCCGCCGCCGAGGCCGTGGAGCGCGGCTTTGCGGATCGCGTAGCCGAAACCGCTCCGAAGGCGCGGGCCGACTGGAACCTTTCCGTCTACGCCAACGCTCCGGTTGTTCCGGCTGCGGCGGCTTCCATCAACCCTCAGAACCGCGAACGGTACGAGCGTACCGCCCGCCTGCTCGCCATCCGGCACAAGGAGCTTTCATGAGCATTCAGGAACTGCGCGAGAAGCGCACGGCCAAGGCCCGCGAATACCGCAACATCCTCGACAGCCACACCGGCGCCATCCCGGAAGAGGTCGGCAAACAGCTTGACGCGCTGGAAGTCGAGATCGGCGCACTCGATGAATCCATCGCCCGCCACGAAAAGGCGCTGGCGATGGAAGCCGACCGACTGACCGCCGCTCCCGCCGAGGAGCGTGGGGCGTCCGCCAGCGCACTCTACGACAAGTGGCTGCGCAACGGCCCGCAGGCGCTGACGCCCGAGGAATGGGCGTCCGTCCGCAACGCCATGAGCGCCGGGACCGATTCGCAGGGCGGCTACACCGTGCCCACGGAAGTGTCCGGCACCATCATCGAGGCGTTGAAGGCGTTCGGCGGGATGCGCTCCGTGGCCACCGTGATCAGCACCACCAGCGGCGTCCCCATGTCCATGCCCACCAGCGACGGAACCACCGAGGAGGGCGAGATTCTGGGCGAGAACACGCAGGCGGCGGCCCTCGATCCCTCGTTCGGCTCCGTGGACCTCGTGGTCTACAAGTACAGTTCCAAGTCCGTCGCCGTGCCCATCGAGCTGCTTCAGGACTCCAACGCGGACATCGAGGCGTTCATCAACGCCCGGCTGATCACCCGTCTGGGGCGCATCACGAACAGGCACTTCACCGTCGGCACGGGAACTTCCCAGCCTTCCGGCGTGCTGAGCGGGGCCACGCTCGGGGCCACCGGCGCGGCGGCGCAGCTCGATTCCGTGACCTATGACGATCTGGTGGAACTGGAGCACA
>CAUHBW010000258.1 GCA_959604115.1 uncultured Bilophila sp.
CGAACCTTGTCGCAGGTGTCCCGGCAGCCCATGTTCATGACTCCACCGATTTCCCGGGCCACTCCGACCGCCGCGCCATGAGCACATAGCTTTTTCCACGTCGCCGCCGGAAGAGCCAATCCGCAAGTACCCTTTTCCTGTCTCCACGGATTTCCCTTCTTCCGGATTGACCGTCAAAAATCCCTTCCCCACATCTTTGCACTCTTCCCGTGAAAAGAACCTCGGTGTCTCCCGAATCCGCAACGGGGCACGTCTGACGGCCTTGGGACGAAAAGAAAGGGTTCCGTGTCCGGCGACAGCCGAATGCGGAACCCTTTCTTTTCGTTTCGAGGGGGTCTGGGGGGAATCATTCCCCCCAGCCGCCGGAGGCATCGCCTTTCTCCCCTACCTTCCCACGCGCTTGGCGTGGCGGGCGAGGATTTCGTCGTAACGGGCCTTGAAGGCCACGGGATCGGCGAGCTCGAACCCGGACTGTACCGGCTGGAACACGAAGAGCGACTGCGAAGCCTTGCCGTTGGACCAGCTGATGGGGGCCATGCTCCACTCCATGTTCTGGGCGGAAGCCAGACGGCCGTTCACCTGTGCGGGCGTCCACGGGCTCTGAAGATTCATCACCGAAGCCATGCGGACGAAATCGTACCCGATCCCTTCCCAGAAATCGGGAACGCCCTTGCCCGACTCCGCCAGCGCCCGGACGAGCGCGCCCGCCGCCGGAGAGGACGAGGTGGGGTTCCACGCGCCGGGGAAAACCGCCAGATCGAGATTCGCCACATTGACGCTCGAACGATTGGAAAGCCCCTGCTCCCAGAGGGAGGTGCCCATCAGCACGAGACGATCCTCGCCCTGATAGAACAGGAACGGCACCAGCAGCTCAAGATTCTTCCAGCTGTCCGGGATGAAGGCCGCCTGAAACGTGGAGGTCGGAACCGGCGTCTTGCCGCGCATGGTGCCGCCCACGAAGTCGCGCATCACGTCGCCCCAGCTTGAGGTGTCCCCGGCCTGATAGGTCGTGATCTTGGCCGCCGTGCCGTTGGCGCGCACGGACTTGAGGAACATGTCCGCCATGCGCTGGCCGTAGGTGTCCGACGGCGCGAGCACGCCGTAGCTGGAAATGCCGAGCTTGCGGGTAAAGCCCAGCACCGCGTCGATCTGGTCCTGCGGACTGGAGAAGAAACGCCACGCCACCGTGCCCTCGTCGTTCCCCTCAAGGCTGGACAGGAAGGCGAAGAAGGCATGGGAAGCCTGAAGATTGCGCGCCTTGAGCGCTGTGTAGCGATCCGCCCGCAGCGGCCCGCCCACCATCACGCACTGCGGCGGCATCTGGGACAGCTTGTCCAGCCAGTCGGAGGATTCCGTATCCACCATCCGGACGTCCATCGAAATCCCGGAACGGGAAAGCTCGCTCTGCGCCGCCGTCGCGCCGGAAGCAATCTTGTTACCGAACGGTCCATACGCTCCGCTCAGTGGCAGGGCAAGAGCCACGCACCCGGAGCTGAGCGACGGCTGTGACGTCCCGGACGCCCCGAGCTGGCTCCGGATTTCCCGCCACGCGGGAGTGGCTTCCGCACCGGGCGCAAGATCCTTCCAGAATTTCAGAGCGTTCTGCGCGCCCTGCGTATTGCCGCTGGCAAGTGCGGCGCGCGCCACCCGTTCCCACGCCAGAGCGCGCTGCGCGACGGGCAGCGCCGCATCACGGGCCACGACGTTGTACAGACGCTCGGCTTCGGCGTATTTGCCCGCCTGCCATGCGGCGTCGGCCTGACTCGAAAGCGGCTGTCCGCTCACGGCATGGCCGGGCTGGGACGGGATTCCGCCCCCGGCAACGAAAACGGTACGGCCGCACCCGCCGAGCAGCAGGAGCCCCGCCAATGCGATCAGTGCGCCTGCCCGCGCAGGCCGTTTCAGACAACCGTTCATGATTTCCCCCAAAGATATGGTTCCATCCGCGTACGGGAACGCCGCACCGGAAACGAAGAGCTTGCGGAAACGCCGGAGGCACCTCCGAAAGCCGCGCGTGATCACTGTGAAACGCTTTAAAACTATCGTATGGCGGAAGACGAGGCAAGCCCGTTCGCCCCGACGGCACGCCGCCCGCTCCCGGCTGTTCAGGGCCGGAACGACGCCGTTTTCCCCGACGGCAATGGCGAAATCCTCGCCTCCGAAGCCCCACGATCCGGCCCGTTTTCCCCTGACGACGGGACGAAACGGCGCCACCTATTTGACCGGCGTTCGCGGCAAGGGTACAAGGCAGGGAACCCGTTTCGCAACCTTTCGCACCTTCATGGAGCGTTTATGAATCTCGTTGAACTCATCGCCAACCATCCCGTTCCGTCCACCCGATTTGAACGGCCCTACGTCATCGCCGAAGCCGGAGTGAACCACGAAGGCAGCATGGACATCGCCCGCCGCCTCATCGACGAAGCCGCCCTCGGCGGCGCGGACGCCATCAAGTTCCAGACCTACAAGGCGGGCACCCTCGCCTCCAGGCATTCCCCGGCCTACTGGGACACCACCAAGGAACCCACCCCGAGCCAGTACGAACTGTTCAAAAAGCACGACTCCTTCTGGAAGGGCGAGTTCGAGGCCCTCAAGAAGCACTGCGATCAGGCCGGAATCGCCTTCATGTCCACGCCGTTCGACGTGGAGTCCGCCCGATTCCTCAACGACATGATGGACGTCTTCAAGATTTCCTCCTCGGACATCACGAACCGCCCCTTCATCGAATTCATGTGCGATTTCAACAAGCCGATCATCCTGTCCACCGGCGCGTCCGGCCTCGCGGAAATTGCCGAGGCCGTGAGCTGGATCGAAGTCAAGGGCAATCCGCTGGCATTGCTGCACTGCGTGCTGAACTACCCCACGATGGACGAAAACGCCGCGCTCGGCATGATTCCGGCGCTCGTCCGCCACTTCCCGCAGCACGTGATCGGCTACTCCGACCACACCCTGCCCAACGACATGAAGGTGCTTGAAGTCGCCACCCTGCTCGGCGCGCGGATTCTTGAAAAGCATTTCAGCCACGACAAGACCCTGCCCGGCAACGACCATTACCACGCGATGGACTACAAGGATCTCCAGCTCTTCCGCAAGAACTTCGACCGGACCCTGTCCATGATCGGCGAAATGAAGATCGAGGCGCTGGCCTCCGAAGAGCCCGCCCGCCAAAACGCGCGCCGCTCCCTTGTCGCCAGCCGCGACATTCCCGCCGGAAAGGTCATCGACAAGGACGATCTCACATGGAAGCGTCCCGCCGGAGGCATCAGCCCCCGCAACTACTACGACGTGCTCGGCATGGTCGCCCGCGCCGACATCGAGGAAGACACCGTCCTCCAGTGGTCGCATCTGGAATAGCGACGGACGCCGGGGAGGCCCCTCTCCCCGGCCTTTCCCTTCCCCGGACGCCCGCGAGGAGTCCGGGGACAACGCACGCGGCGATCTTCCGCCGCCGTTCCGCGCGGAGGCGTCCGCAAGACTATCATTGAGCATCCGTCCGTTGTGCTCCATTTCCATAGGAAACGGCCAGCCCCTCCGGCTCGAACGGCCTCGCGGGGAACAGCCGTACCGGCAGGTCCGGGAAAGCCCTCCCTTTCCCGGTGTTCCGCAACCTTTCTTCACAAGGAAATGTCATGAAAAAGATGCTGATGGCCGTCGCCTGCGCAATGCTGCTGAGTCCCGCGTACGCGAACGCGTCGTGGTTCGGATCGGACGGCCCGAAGGACACGGACGAGATCACCCCGTTGCAGTATTCCGCCCTGCTCGGCCTGCGGGACATCGATCCGGTGATGTTCCGTTCGAAACTGCTGCCTCTCATCAACGAGGCCATGAAGGACGGCAAGATCACCGTCGGCGAATGCAAGGAAATCGAAAAGGCCGCCGGAAACGTGGCTCCCGCATTCTACGAGGCCGCGCGCACGCCGAGTTTTCAGGAAAGCCTGACCGAAACCATGGACAAGGCCAAGGCGGGCGGCAAGGATTTGGGCTCGAAACTTGAGGATACCCTCAACAACCAGCTCCCGCAGCTTTTCGACGACGCCATCGATCTCTTCCGGGATCAGATGAAGCAGTACAACAAGGAAAAACCAGAAGCGCCCACATCCCTGTAAAGCCTGTGGCGTGGAAAGAGGCCACCTGTGACCACCTCACCCATCACGACGCTGATTCTTGGTACAGCCCCGGAAAACGCGACCCCGGCCGACTTCGTGCTGGCCGGGCCGTGGTGTACGGCTCCCGCCTCCGCCAAAGAGGCCGGATTCGACATGCCCGCGGAACCGCTGGCCGATCCCGATCGGCTGGAAACCGCCGCCAAACAGGCCCGCCAGCTCGTCACGCAGCTTGCCCCGCGTCTCCGGGACGCCCTCAACGAACGCTGCGGCACGCGGCACGACGACCGCTACTGGGATTTCGTGCTGGCCCCGTGGCTCGTGCGCGTCTCGGAAACGCTGATCGACCGCCTGCACCGCGCCGCCGGGATTCTGGACGCCTTCGGCGACAGAACGCTCGCCGTCCCCGTCCTGCCGGAAGCCTCGGCGTTCTCGTTCGCGGACACGCAGGACTTCATCATGGGCGGCATCCTGAATCCGCAGTGGAACCACTGGCTGTTCTCGCGACTGCTCAAACGGCGCTGGCCCGCCGGATGGACCGCCGAGGATCTGCCTCCCGTGCGGCGGGACGCCTCGCCCCGTAAACCGGAAGGCCTCTTGCGGCGTCTCGCCCGCAGCGTCGTGTTCAGCCTGCCTTTCCCGCGCATCAAGGGATTCAGCCTCAAGCAATCGCTCGATCTGTCCCTTGTGCTCATGCTCAACCGGGATCGCCGCGACGACACGATCCCTCTCCGGCTGCTCGGGGAACCGTCCGCGCCGCCCCTGCCCCTCGGCTTTACCGAGGACGAGGCGTTCGAGTTCGCCATGTCCCTGCTGCCCCAGTCTCTGCGTAATGCCTCCATCCCGCTTTCCCTCGGGCACGAGCGGGCGCGCATCCGTTCGCGCGTGGTCAGCGTGGCGGCCTGCGAGGAGGACGCCTACCGCATCGAAATGGCCCTGCACCGGGGGCGCGGCTGCCGGATGATCTTCATCCAGCACGGCGGGGAGTACGGCTACGTCAAAACATCCGTGGCCTATCCGCTCGTGGAATATTGCCAGCACCGCTTCATCACCTGGGGCTGGAGGCACCACGGCGCGATGCCCGGCAACTTCCTGCCGCTGCCCCATCCTCAGCTCGCCGCCCTGCGCGGCAGGCACCGGGAGTCCTCGCCCACGCTGCTGTTCGTGGGCACGGAAATGGCCCTGTTGCCCTACACGCTCAAGTCCATGCTGCGGGGACGCCAGCACTTCGCCTATCGCGAGGACAAGGCCCGCTTCATGGCCGCCCTGCCCGAAGCGATCCGCGCCCAGGCCCAGTATCGGCCCTATTTCAACGTGCCCTCGTCGCTTGAGGATGCGCCGTGGATGCTGCGCCGGTTCCCCGACATCATCCGCTGCGCCGGGCCGCTCGAACCGCACATGCTCGGGTGCCGCCTGCTGGTGCTCGATCACGCCGGAACCACGCTGGCGCAGGCCCTCGCGGCGGACATTCCCTTCCTGCTCTACTGGAATCCCGAAACCGCGAGCTTCACGCCCGAGGCTCTGCCTCTGCTCGACAAGCTCCGCGAGGCGGGCATCCTGCACGATACCCCGGAATCCGCCGCCGCCAAGGCCGCCGAAGTCTGGGACGACGTCCCCGGCTGGTGGGGCTCCGTCCGCGCCGCCTGCAAGCCGTGGGCCTCGCAGCACGCCCTCACCAACAACGACGACGTGCCGCACGTCTGGAAGCTGATTTTGAAGGATATTTAGAAATTGGAGGGGGCGGGGAGGACTTTCTGGAGAAAGTCCTCCCCG
>CAUHBW010000259.1 GCA_959604115.1 uncultured Bilophila sp.
ACGAGGCGGCATATCTGGCCCGGCAACAGGCCGTTGCCCGAGGCCCCCGCTTCCGTGGCCTTCGCGGGCGTTTCGACAAAAAGCTCCCCCGCGGGAAGCACGGCGTCGGACAGCGTGGCGAACATGACTCCGCCGGACTGCGTGGTCACGCGGGTCCCCGCCGGGATCGGCACGTCGAACGACAGCGCCTCGTCCAACCCGAAACGCACGGTCGTCCGGGCGGGCTGCGGCTTGATGCGGATCACGCCCATCGGCGCGCCGAGATGGTCGAGATGACCGCCCCGCGCGTAGGCAAGGAGGTTCTGCTTCCCGGCAAGGTCGATCAGGCCGTTCTGGACCGAAAGGATATAGGCCAGCGACTCAAGGAACAGGCGCACCGGGTCGCCCGGCTGGAGCGTCGTTTGCGCGATGGCCTCATACGCCGCGATGATCGCCGTCTCCGTCTCCCCGGCGCTCTGCGGCGCGAAGGCGACGGACGGCAGGGCCAACAGGTCAACGGAAGTCATTCAAATACTCCTTGCGGATTTCGACCGTGACCACGGGCGTCAGCCTCCCGTCAGCCGCGCCGGACGTATCCGTCTTGAAGGTCACGCTCTTGACCTTGATGCGCGGCACGCAGCGCTCCAGCCCCCGCCCTATCTCCGCGACGAGCAGCGGCCTCGACTCTGGAAGGGGCAGGTCAATAAGCTCCCACGACAGGCCGAAATCCCGGTCGAGCGCCACGGAACCCTTGCGGGTTGCCAGCGCCGTGCGGATTTCCTGCGCCAAACCGCGCAACCCCGTGGCACCGATCTCGACGGTCGCCGGAACGTTCATGTCCACGGTCAATTCCATCAGTTGTACTCCTGAAGGCTGAGGGCGATCTCGGCGCTCATCGTCACGCCGTTGTGGAAAATCCTATGCTGCACCTCAACGCTCCTGAGGATGTACAGGCCGTAGTAGGTCAGCCCAAGGACGAGCGGCACCTCCTCGCCGAGCACCGCCAGTTCACGCAGGGCGTCGATCCGCATGTCTACGGTCAGGGCCAGCGGCGTCAGCGGAAAAAGCTGGACGGTCAGGCTGAGGGTGTCCAGATTGCGGCCCGTGTGCTGCACTTTCGGGAGTCCGGACACGCACTTGTGCTCCGCGAACTGAATCTCGCGCTGTTGCTTGAGGTCGCGGAATGTCGCCACTTCCATATCGGTCACGGTGAAAAAGAACGTGCCGAGGACGCCCTGGTACATCATCTCGGCACCCCCGTTGTCCCGCCGTGCGGGCAGTCATGGACATGGCCAAGGAAGGAAATGCCGTTCACGGTCACGTCTCCCCCGGTGACGGTTATCTTGCCGCGATGCCTGATGTTTCCCTGCGTCGCGGCCTCGGTCCCCCCGCCTCCGGCTCCGCCCATCGAGAGCGCGGGCGTGTTCAGGCCGATCTTCGCCGCCGAGGTCAGCTCCAGCGCGCCGCCAGCCGTCACCTTGCCGCTTCCTTGAAGCGTCACTTCAATATTTCCGGTCACGCTGGCCTCCACGTCGCCTCTGACCGAGGCCCTGAGTTTGTGCGCGGCGCGGTCGTACTCAAGCGTGGTGCCGTCGCCGAACGTCCGGTGGAACTTGTCGCCGCTCGACATGGGCGGGGTCTGCGCGCCGTACATGGAGCCGAGCACGAAGCCCTCCTCCAGCCCGTTGCCGAGGAACAGGCACAGCACCTGATCCCCCACGTCCGGCAGGTCGAAGGCCATGTCCGCGCTGGCGCGGGGCACCAGCACGGGGAGCCACCCGGAGACGAGCTTCGCGGTCACGGTGTCGCGGAACTCCACCCTGACGCGGTGCTTCTCAGGCTGGCGGGACACGACAAAGCCCACGCGGGCAAGTTCGTTCATCTTCATATCCATCAGTAATCCAGCGCCTTTTCCAGTTCGAGACTGGTCGTGTATCCGCCGTCCGCCGAAAACGTGTGCGTCGCCTGAGCGATCACGTACTTCGAGTCGAAGCGGCCCCATCCCTGAATGTCCAGCACGGCGCCCGCCCGGAACCGGGTGTCGCCCATACCGGACAGGGAGCCGGTCTGCTCCTTGCGGTTCTTGTCGCGCAGTTCCGCCTTCGCCATGCGTTCGGCCTGCGCCTGATTCTCGATCCGCTTGTTGATGTAGAGCACGCGCCCGGTCGTCGGCGGGATGTTCGGCTCGTACTGCGTCTGTATCGTCTCGGAATCCGTCGCTTTCGTGTAGCCGACCACGCATTGCGTATAGATGCCCTCCGTGGTCCGTTTGGCCCGGAAGGACTGGAAGTCCAGCCCATCGCCGGGTTCGGCCTCCGTCGCCCTCTTGACGGCGATGGGTTCAAGCCGGTCGGCCGTCTGGCCCGCGTACACGACCACCCTGTCGCTTTTCACCGCCAGCCGAAGGCCCTGCTCCGTGGTGATGCGCTGCATGAACTCAAGGTCGCTCTCCTGCCGCTGCTCAACCCGCTCGTATACCAGCTCAGGCCCCCGGTAGAGCGTGTCCAGCCCGGCGGCCCCGGCAATGTCCGCGATGATCGTGGTGATCGGCGTCTTCTCCCACGAGCGGGTCTTCTTCTGGAGCATGAGCGAGGACTTCACGGCGGCGGGCACGGCTTTGACGGTCACGGTGTCGCCGCCCTCGGCACTGGATTCCAGCTCCATCTCGTCCACCTCGAACTTCCCGCAGGGCAGCTCCTCGACCGCGCCGATCTCCCGCCAGTTCTCCGTGAGGATGCCGGCCTCGATGATGTCGCCAGCCTGGGGGAGCCAGTCGCCCTGCCAGAGGCCCTCGCGGTCCTCCAGCACGATTTGGAGATCGTCCAGCTCCTCGTCGGCCTTGTCGGTGTACGTCAGGCTGACGAGGTGCGGCATGAGATCGAGGGTCACGTCATGGCCCTTGATGCTGATGGTCACTGCCGCGCGGCGCATCACATGCGCTCCCACGGCGGCGTGGCGGACACCTTCACGGACGGCGCGTCGGGCATGGCCACGCGCACGTCGCCGCCGAAAATCAGGGCGTCCATCTCGTCCACGTTCTCGGGCAACAGGACGTCGAGCCGCAGTTCATCGCCGTAGCCCTCCTTCGCAAGCTGATCCCACGCCTGCCCCTGCCGCGTCGTCTTCTCACTGGGCATGTGCCGTCCTCGCCTTGTCCGAGCGCATCTTGTCGAGCGCGCGCCGGACGAGTTTTTCAAACTCCGGCTCCAGACGCCGAAGTTCCTTCTTGAATTCGTTGACGTTTTCTCCGCTCACGTTGAAATGCTGCACGATCTGGATGTCGCCAGCCGGGGCTTCGCGTTCGCGGCGTTCCGGAGCACGTTTGTTCCGCTCCAGCAACATCGGCGTTTGGGGAAGTACAGGCGGCAAGTAATCGCGCTCCCGTGCCGGAGGAAACGCGGGGGGTGCGTCACTCCGTTCCAGCTTCGCGTTGAAGGTCCGGGGAAGTGCCGGCGGCGGGGTTTCCCGCTCATTGGGCCGGGACATCACGGGAGGCAGGGAAGCGCGCTCCAGCTCCGCGTTGACGCTTTGGGACCACTGGCCGGGGAGGGAGGCCGCCGCGTTCCGGAGCACGGAGAGCGCCGAGCCGCTGCGGTCCTGCCGCTGCACGGGGTGGAAGACGGAACGGGCGACGGGCTGCGGAGACGGCGGCGCGGACGACACGTTGACCACGGCGGGAGGGATGTCATGTTCCGTCACCTTCGAGAGCGAGGCGTCGAAGAGCTTGGGCAGACGGTCGAAGGTCTTGTTCAGGCCGCCGACGAGATCATGCCCGGCCTTCGAGAAGGCCACCGTTTCGGACGACGAGGGCGCAAGTACGGAAGCCCCCACAGGCTTCGACGAAGACTTGTCACCCTTCGACGCAGCCGGGATGAAGACCGTATGAAACTTGTTGCCGCTGTCCAGCGACACCACGGTGACGGGTCCGGGCCCCTTCTTCCCCTTCTTGCCCTTCTTTTTCTTGCCGTCCTCGTCGCCCCAACCGCTGAAATCCGGCGCGGGCAGGGAGTCATCGTCGAAGTCGCCGCCGGGGGCATCGCTCGTGGGCATCCCCGGAAGCTGCTTCGCCGTTTCCATCGGCTTCGGACCGGCAGGCTTGTCCGGCCCTTTGTCGCTCGGTTTGGGGCCGACCACATCTGGAGGTGGCGCAAGCGTGTCGTCTTTCTTCTTGCCGCCGACCCATTTCTCGCCTTCCTCCGGTGTGCTGGCCTGCCAATTGTCAAACCCCATGTTCAGAGCATCAGCCGCATTCCGCTTGATCGTCTCGGACTCGGTCCATTTCTTCGCTATGGCGTCAACGGCCCCGAACACCCAATCGACGATCCCCTTAATGGTATCCGCCGCCGACTTGAATATCCCGCAAATCCAGTCCCACGTCTTGCCGAAATACGGTCCGACCGCATCCCAATTTTCAATGAGCCAGTAGGCCGCCCCGCCGATAACCGCGATGGCAATCCCGACCGGGCCGAATGCGAACTTCAACGCGCCGAGGCCGACTTTGAGGAGTTTTGCGGCTCCGCGCATAGCGTCCATGCCCCGTGCAGCCCAGACGGAGCCTATGGCTGTGCCCTTTTGAATACCGACGAGACTCAACATCCCTGAGCCAAGGCTTTTGACGGTGTTGACGGAACCTTTCCCCACCTCCGCCCACGACAGATGCGCCGCCCGGTTCAGGTGCACCGCTATGGTGCCGCCCCTTGTCGCCGCCGTGTTGGCTATGGTCGCCCCACGAAGCAGCAGCATTCCGCCCTTCACGGCATTGATCGTCGTCGCCAGCCCGTTGTAGGCGTAGCCGAAAACGATGCCGCCCACGGTCAGGGCCGCCAGCGCGCCCACACCGCCGAGCAGCGCCGTGGTGACGTTCGGGTATTCCTTGGCGAACCCGGTGATCACGCCGACGCCCTTGCTCAGGGTCTTGAGAAAGGCATTGTACGCGGGCAGGGCCGCGTTGCCGACCGTGATGCCGAGGTTGCGCGTCTGCTGCGCCAGCTTGGCCTCTTCGGTGGCCGTGGTTTCCATCCGGTTCTTGTACTCGTCCAGAACCGAATCATCGACGTTCGAGTTGGCGATTTCAAAGGCTTGCTTGAGCAAACCAAGGTTTTCCAGCAACGGAGCGATGGCGGCGATTGACTCATCACCAAACAGCTTCATGGAAACGGCGTTCTGCATCTCTTTGGGGACGCGCTTCAACTGCGTAAGCAGCGTCATGATCGCGCCCTTGGCATCCGTTTGCATCTGCTTTTGCAGGGCCTTCGGATCAAGTCCAAGGCGGCTGAATATCTCCTTCTGGTCCTTGCTCATGGCGTTGCCGAGCGAGAGAACCTTGGAAAAGTTCTTCATGGCTGTGCCAGCCACTTCAACTTCCGCCCCGGACGCCTTGAAAGCCATGCCGAGCGCGGCGATGTCCTGTGACGCCATGCCGGAACCCTTCATGAGCGGACCCATGCGGGTGAAAATCCGGTCGATTTCCCCCGCCTCGCCCTTCATTTCGTTGGACAGGGCGTTGATCACATCCGCGGTATGCCGGGCCTCTTGGTTCGTCATGCCCATGCTCGACCGCCACGTTGCCAACGAGCCGCCCGCCTGCTCCGCGCTGACGCCCCACGCGACGCTCATCTGGATGGCCTGCTCGGTGTTCGAGCGCATCTCCTCGCGGGTCTTGCCAAGCCCGGCCTGCGCGCCCGCGGTCATGATCGTCACCACGTCCTCGAACGACTTGCCCGTCTCCGAGGACATTTTCAGGGCGTCCTGATAGACCTGCCCGAGCAGTTCATCGTCCGCGCCGTTCATGACCTTCTTGAGATCGGCGAACGTATCCTCGGCGCTGACGGCCAGCTTCACCGGGATGGCCGCCGTCGCCGCCTGTGCCGCGCCGCC
>CAUHBW010000260.1 GCA_959604115.1 uncultured Bilophila sp.
CCGCATCAATGCCGCGAGACGGCGGGCGATTTCAAAATCGGCGGGATAGTTGATGTTGAAAAAGGGCAGGGCGTCGGAGCGGGAGTAGGGGACGTGGGTACGCAGGCCCTCGGGGATGACCATGCTGAACTTGCGGATGCCCTTTTCCCATGCCAGCTCGAACCACGGCAGGCAGGCCGGTTCGTACACGGACACCAGCGCCTCGATGAAGCCCGTTTCCTCCTGTTGGTAGGTGGTCATGATCGTCCCGCGCTCGCGCACGGCCCGCGCCGCGAGCAGCCGGGCCAGCGTCGCCCGGTCCATGAACGGCAGGTCGCAGGAAAGGACCAGCACCGGCTTTCGCAGACGCCGCAACGCCGAATAGACCCCGCCGAACGGCCCCTGACGATCCACCTCGTCGGGAATGGCCTTGAACGGCAGGGCGTCTTCAGGATCGCGGCACGACACGAACACGTCGTCCGTGCAGCTTTTGAGAAGCCCCACGGTGCGCTCAAGCATGTCCGGCCCGCCGTCGCCGTGGATCGAAAGACGGAGCTTGTTGCGCCCCATGCGGGACGAAAGCCCCCCCGCCATGACTATTCCGTACACGCCGCCTCCGACCGCGCTCCGAGGGGTCGGGGGGCGGCCTCTGTCAGGATGATGATTGTTATGTACCATGTTGCCGGCTGCGGGCAAGCCGTTTCGAGAAAAAAGGGGAGTTCGTGACAAAGCGAACAGACGGCTGCCCGGCGTGATATTTTTTTGGAAAAACGCACCGCCGGACGGGAATCCTGCATGGAGGTCCGGCGGTGCATGAAAAACGGCAGCTCTCCTCGCGGAAAGCTGCCGTTCGTCTTTCGGGGAAGCCCGTCAGCCTTACTTCAGGTTCTTTTCGGCGACGGCGGGCGTGTAGGGATCCTTCTTGGCCTTTTCGTGGCAGGGCAGGCAGCCCTTCTGGAAGCCGGTGTACTGCTTGCGCTTCTTCATGTGGCAGCCGTAGCAGGAATGATCGCTGTCCTTGGCGTGGAACGCCTTGAAGAGGCTCGGCGCGACGCCTTCGTCGCCACGGGGCACGGAGTGGCATTCCTCGCTCGCGCCGCAGGAGACGTACTTGGCGTCGATGTCCGAGGGCAACGCGTGGTGACAGGTGACGCAGCGGACCCGTCTGTGGGACTTGTGATTGAACACGACGTTCATCTTTTCGTTCCCGCCGCCTGCTTCGATGGTCAGCGGATTGCGGATAACTTTGCCGACTTCCTTGATGTCAGAGACGCCTTTGGCCGCGTCGTCATCGGCGGCGACGGCGGGGACGCACAGGAAACAGGCCACGGCAAGGGTCAAGAGTTCCTTCTTCACGTTACAACTCCGGGTGCTGAGGACTAGGCCACAGGTCGGCGCAGTTTCGCGAAAAGCTGGCGGCGCGTCATCGGATTGGCGTCGTTCTGCGCGAATACGGCGAACTTGTGGTACAGGTTGGGATCATCCGCGTAGAGGTATATCACATGGACGGTCCCGATGTCACCCAGTACGGCATTGGGAAAACGTTCTTTAACTTCCCCGAGCCGCTTTTCCGCGAGCGCTTCCATGTCCTCGCGTTCGCCGAAGCTCATGCACCCGGTGGGGCAGGAGAGGACGCATGCGGGAAGCATGCCTTCCTGCACGCGGTCGTTGCAGAAGTCGCACTTGTGGACTTGTTTGGTCTGCGGGTCCACGCGCGGGATGTCGTAGGGGCAGGCCTCGCGCACGGCCTGACCGTCGATCTGGGCGGTCAGGGGCGTGAACAGGACGGCGCCGGTCTTCTCGTCCTGCACGATGGCGCCGTCGACGGTGGAGGCGGTCATGCAGGGGGCCAGTTCGCAGTGGCGGCACTGTTCGGGGAAGAACAGCATGCGGAAGTCCTTGCCCTTGCCCACTTCGCGCATGTGTACCGTCTTGTAGGTCACGCTCGACAGGTCCGGCGGGTTGGTGTGTCCGCCGCGGTTCGTCGTCGCTTCGGCGGGGAGGTTCTTCCACTGCTTGCACGCGATCTGGCAGCCGCGGCAGCCCGTGCAGCGCGTCAAATCGACAAAAAAGGCTTTCGCCATGATGGACTCCTTCTATCGGAGGGAGGGGGTGCGGACCTTGGAGGGGGAAGGGAGAACCCGTCTGAGGAAGGGTTCTCCCTTCCCCCTCCAAACCTCCCCCTTTCCTCTCCTAAGACTTTTATAAACGGGGCGGGCGTTTCGTCCCGATAAGGACGGAGGAACCGGCTGGGGATTCGATGGAATGCCCGCCGTCTCTTTGCCCGCCGCCCAACGGGACTCCCGCCGCGCCGCCTCCCCACCAGTCGAAGTTTTTGCGGGTGGGGGTCCGGGGGAGGGCGCTTTTTTCAAAAAGCGTCCTCCCCCGGGTCGTCATACGCGAACTATTCCGGCAAATCCTTGTCCGGCATCTTTTCGATGTTGACCATGAAGGCCTTGGACTCGGGGATGGCGGAGTTGGGGTCGCCGACGGCGGCGGTGAGGAGGTTGGCGCTGTCGCCGCCGCGCTTGGGCACGAGCCAGCCGAAGTGCCACGGAAGGCCGATCATATGGACGGTCTTGCCGTTGGCGACGATCGGTCGGAACCGGTTGGTCACGATGGCCTTGGCGAGCAGGCCGCCTCGGGCGCTGCTGACCTTGACCACGTCGCCGTTTTCGATGCCGCGCTCCTTCGCCAGATCGGGATCAAGCTCCGCGAAGACCTGCGGCTCGGCCTCGACCAGCCACGCGCAGCGGCGGGTCATGAGGCCCGTCTGCCAGTGCTCGGTCACGCGGTAGGTCGTGCCGATGAACGGGAAGCGGTCGTCCGCCGGAGCCAGCACTTCGCCCTTGGCCTTGAAGGCCACGGGATTGCTGCGCTGATCCGAGAAGACGTGGCCGGCGAAGGGCGATTCGAGCGGCTCGTAGAATTCCGGGAACGGCCCGTCCTCGCGGCCCGGCCCGAACAGCGCGCCCTGTCCGTCCTTCTGCATGATGAAGGGGTACTTGGTGCCGGGATCGCCGCCGCCGTCCACGACGTCTCCGACCCACTTGCCGTCGCGCCACTGGATGACCGGCTTGTCCGGGTTCCACGGGCGTCCCTGCCTGTCCACGGAGGCGCGGTTGTAGATGATGCGGCGGTTCAGGGGCCACGCGTAGGACCAGTTCGGGAACAGGCCGATCTTTTCCTGCTCCGGCGTCTGCGTCTTGTCGCGGCGGGCCATCATGTTGCCCGCGTCGGTCCAGCAGCCGGTGTGCAGCCAGTCGCCGCTGGCGGTGGAGCCGTCCGCCTGAAGCAGCGAGAAGGCGGGAACCTGTTGCCCGGCCTTGTGTTGCTTGCCGCCGATGGTCACGTCGCGCAGGAAGTAGCCGTTCATGACCTTGGCGGTGTTGGCGGGCGAGAACTCGTGGCCTTCCATCCACTTCTCGATGCCGAGATTGAGGACGGGATCGGGGAACGCGCCGCCCTGCTCCTGATAGAGCTTGCGGATGGCGAGCATCATTTCGACCATGATGTCGCCGTCGGGCTTGGTCTCGCCGTAGCGGTCGGGACCGGCATAACGCCACTGCATCCAGCGGCCGGAGTTGGCGATGGAGCCTTCCTTTTCAATGGACGTGCAGCAGGGCAGGAAGAAGACTTCCGTGGCGATGGAGGCGGGGTCTTTGCCGGGGCCGCGCCAGAACGAGCCGGTTTCGTTGTCGAACAGGTTGACGTTGACCAGCCACTTGAGGTTTTCCATCGCCTTGCGGCTCTTGTTGGCGTTCGGGCCGGAGCAGGCGGGGTTCATGCCCCACGCGAACAGGCCGTCGAGCTTGCCCTCGACCATGCGATCGAAGATGGACATCCACATGTAGTCGGTCTTCTTCTTGTCGGCGTCGAGATGTGGAACGTAGCCGTAGGCCGTCTCGGGCGTCACGCCGGGATAGAGCGACATGAGGAAGCTCGCCGTGTACTTGGGCCGGTTGCCCCACCAGTTCACGCTCTTGGGATCGTTGGTCTTGGGCGTGGTGGCGTTGTAGTCCGCGAGGGTCGGCAGCGTGGAAACCGGCACGGGCAGGTAGCCGGGCCAGATGTCCGCGAGGAGCGCCTGGTCGGTGGAACCCTGCACGTTGGATTCGCCGCGCAGCGCGTTGACGCCGCCGCCCGCCACGCCGATGTTGCCGAGCAGAAGCTGCACGATGGACATGGCGCGGATGTTCTGCACGCCCACGCTCTTCTGCGTCCAGCCCATCGCGTACATGATGGTTCCGGCCTTGTCGGGAACGCCGGTGGCGGAGAAGGCTTCGTAGACCTTCAGCAGGTCTTCCTTGGGTGTGCCGGTGGTTTCGGACACCTTGTCCAGCGTGTAGCGTTCGTAGTGCCGCTTGAGGAGCTGGAAGACGCAGCGGGGATGCGTGAGGGTTTCGTCGCGCACCGGGATGCCGTTGGCGTCCGCCTCGAAGGCCCACGTCTTTTTATTGTAGCTCTTCTTGTCCGCGTCGAAGCCGGAGAACAGGCCGTCGCTGAATCCGAAGTCCTCGCCCACGACCGTGGGGCCGTTGGTGCTGTCGATCACGTACTGCCTGAAGTATTTGTCGTTGCTCAGGATATAGTTGATCATCCCGCCGAGGAAGGCGATGTCCGTGCCCACGCGGAGCTGGACGTACAGGTCGGCCTTGCTCGAAGAGTGGGTGAAGCGCGGGTCCACGCTGATCACCTTCGCGCCCCGGTCCTGCGCCTTGAGCACCCACTTGAAGGAAATGGGATGGTTTTCGGCAGGATTGCTGCCCATCATCAACACACAGTCACTGTTCGCGAGATCGTTCCAGTGATTCGTCATCGCGCCGCGTCCGAACGACTCTGCCAGAGCCGTAACAGTGGCGCTGTGTCAGAGACGCGCCTGGTGTTCGATGTACACCAGGCCGAGGCTGCGGAGGATGGCCTGATAGGCCCAGCACTCCTCGTTGTCCATCGCCGCCGAGCCGAACGAGGCCATGGCCTCGGTGCGGTTGACGAGTTCGCCCTTGTCGTTTTTGACCGTGAACGACTTGTCGCGGCTTTCCTTCACGCGCTTGGCGATTTCGGCCATCGCCCAGTCCCATTCGACTTCCTTCCATTCGGCGGCGTGGGGGGCGCGGTAGAGCGGTTTCCTGGGACGCTGGTCGTTGACCGTGAGCTGCCACGTGGACGCGCCCTTGGGGCAGAGGGAGCCCTCGTTGATCGGATGATCGGGATCGCCTTCCACGTTGACGGCGCGGCCCTTGCCGAGCGGATTGTCGGAGGTGGCGGTGCTGACGATGAGCCCGCAGCCCACCGCGCAGTAACAGCAGATGGACGTGGTCTGCTTCGTCCACTTGAGTTTGAAGGCCTTCGCTTGGGCGAAAGCGGGGCGCAGGTCGAATCCCAGCCCGGAAACGGCGCCCGCGACTGCGGCGCCCAGTCCGAGCTTCAGGAAACCTCGGCGTGATACGCTCATGGAACTCCTCCCATCATGGCGGGCACGGCCCGCCGCAGGTATTCCGATATATGCTTGTGTGAGCATATATCGTTTAAATCATTATAAATTTTTGTTACGGATACGTTAGTGCTATGCCACAGCCGCCGCTGTGTCAATCCCGTCGCGCGCAAAACGTGCGCTTGTGGAATAAATCCTTTGCGGAGGAGGTGCGGCGGGAACGCACCTGCTGGGGGTTGTCCTTTGTTTTTCCGAGGATACGGTCAAAGGGATCGCGTTTCGCCGCAGGGAGGCCCGCGGCGAGGCACGGAGGCGGGGGCGGGGGAAAGGTCAGCAGGGGCGTTCGCGCCGTGGGGCCGCCGTCGTTCCCGGCGGGCCGTGCCGGAAGGATGGGCCGGGCCCGCCGGTTGCCCGGAC
>CAUHBW010000261.1 GCA_959604115.1 uncultured Bilophila sp.
CCCATACCCTGCTCGTGGACGTCCGGGCCACATGCCCGGTCTGGTACGGGAAGGCCGTTCGCCGCAAGAACGCCGCGGGCATCATCACGAACCGCTATCCGTGGCGGTATCTTTATACGGTCGTGGAACGCCTCGCCGAAGGGCTGGAAGCCACCATCCCCGAGGCGGCGGAACTCGGAACGGCACTCTATCTGGAGGTGGCCTGATGGAACCGGAACTGTTGAAGGCCAGAGAACTCGCGCTCATCCTCAACATGCCGGAAAAGAAGGCCCGCAAGGTCCTCGCCGCCCACGGCGTCCAGCCCGTGGACCTCGGCCCCGGACGCGGGAACGGCTTGCGCTGGCATCGTCGGGCCGTTATGACGGTGATCGACACATTGCATGCTGAGGCTCAGGCGAAGGCAGGAGTTTCCAAGCGGCGGCGACCGCCCAAAACGTCGGGGTGCGTCATCGGAAAATCCGCCAGGGAACTTTTCGCGGAGTTCAATATGGGGGCCGTCCAGTAGCGACCGGCACGGCCCCCTTTGCTCAGGAGCTATCAGTATGGCTATCAGAGAGAGGAAAGGCCGTAAAAAGCCGTGGGAAGTGTACTGGAACAACCCCTTCACGCTCAAGCGCGAATCACTGTGCGTCGCAACGGAGGAGGAAGCCCAAAAACAGGATGCGCTCAAGAAATATCAGCTCAAGTACGAACGGGAACTTTTCAGAAAAGAAGATGCAGGAGATCAGAAAGGAAAGCATACCTTAGAATCCGCCTATTATCTTTACCTCAAAGAAAAGCAGTTCGGGAAAATAATGCTTGGCTCTCATCTCAGCGCCATGAAGCGAGCCCTGAAACTCTACGGCAGCAGGCCCCTGTGCGAAATAACCACGGAAGACCTAAAAAACTTCAAGGCCCATCTCATGGGGCTTGCCCTCAAAGGGACATCCGTCCGAAGGCATTTGTCGCTTCTGAGGACAGTGCTCCGTTGGTGCGAGGCGGAAGGGCTTCTTGAGGCGTCACCGAAGTTTCCTTCGCTTCCGGTTGCGAATTATGAAAAATTCATCCCGCCGAGCCAAGAGGAGCTCACCCGATTGCTTTATCATGCTGCACCGCACATACGCCGGGTCATCATTCTCGGTTCACAATGCGGCATGAGAGTGGGGCCATCGGAATTGTTCAGGCTGAAATGGGAACATGTGGACATTCCCAACAGGGTCATCCATGTCCCCGCAGCCAAAAAAAACATCCATGAGCCGTGGCGGGACGTGCCCATCAAAAAGGAGCTGCTTCCCCTTCTTGAGGAATGGCGACAGGCGGATATGGATCAGTCCGTAGTGTGGGTCATTCATTTTCGCGGAAAACCCGTCCGCTGGATTGAATGGGGATGGAACAACGCCTTACGCCGCGCAGGAATCGCCAGAAAAATCCGTCCCTACGATCTGCGGCATGCTTTCGCTACGGAGGCAATCGCGGCAGGGGTGGACATCGGAACGGTCGCCCGGCTCATGGGCCACCGTTCTCCCGTTATGATCCTCAACCACTACCAGCATGTTATGGACTCCCAAAAACGAGCGGCGGTGGAAGCTCTTCCAAGCCTCTCCCATGTGGCAAAAGATATGTGGCAAAAAGAAAAAACGTCTTGAGATATGCCGTAACATGCTATGATAAAATATTTTCCACAAAAGGCAACGCGCGTTCGCATAATCTGATCGGGAAGATGGGGTAACATCGGCGGGGAAGCGGCAACCCTCCGGCATCTTACGAGGTGGGCGCGGACGTCGCCGGGCCTGACGGACGCCGCAAAAATGTTCCCTCCGGTTCGCGCCGGGAGGGACGTTTTTTATTCCGGCATCCCCACTCGGGGCTGGCCTTCAGGACGTCCCCCGCCAGCGGGCGATCTTGCGGGCCGCCGTGGGCTGGCTGATGCCGAGCGCCTTGGCGACGCCGGTGGTCGTGCCGCACGCCTTGTAGGCTTCCAGAATCATGTGCCGCTCCAGAGCCTCCAGCGCGGCGGGCAGGCTGTTCCCGGCGGACGGCGGCGGGCGGCGGAACAGGTGTTCGGGCAGCTCATCCGGTTCGATTACGGTGTCGGCGGAGACGATCACCAGCCGTTCGATGACGTTGCGCAGCTCCCGGATGTTCCCCGGCCACGAATAGGCCGCGAAATGCCGCCGCACGCCTTCGGAAAAGGTCTTCGCGGTCCCGTACTTGGCGTTCATCTCCTCCAGAATGCCCAGACTGAGCGGCACGATTTCCTCGCGCCGCTCGCGCAGGGGCGGAATCCGCAGCGGCAGGACGTTGAGCCGGAAAAACAGGTCGCTGCGGAAACGCTTCTTCTCGACCAGCGCCTCCAGATCCTGATTCGTCGCCGCCACCAGCCGGAAGTCGATGGAAACCGGCCTCACCCCGCCGAGCTTGACGATCCGCTTTTCCTGGATCACCTGCAGCAGCTTGGCCTGAAGCCGCAGCGGCAGTTCCCCGATTTCGTCGAGGAACAGCGTGCCCTTGTCCGCCAACGCGATGCGGCCTTCCTTGCCCTTGTGGCTGGCCCCGGTGAACGCCCCGGCTTCGTAGCCGAACAGTTCCGACTCCAGCAGCGGGGCCGGGATGCCCGCGCAGTTGATCTCCACCAGCGGCCCTTCCGCGCGGTCGCTGAGGTGGTGCGCCAGCCGGGCGACCACGTTCTTGCCCACCCCGGACTCGCCGGTGATGAGCACGGTGGTGTCCACCCGGGCGAGCTTTTCCAGCGTCGCCGCAATGGCCCGCATGGTCCCGCCGAACGCCTGCCCGCCGGAGGGCGTTTCCACGGCAGGGGACAGCAGCGCGTTGATCTTCTGGTATTCCTCGTGGAGCTGGCGGGAATAGCGCATGTCCACGCTGTAGCTCACCACGAACGACACGTCCCCGTCGTCGCCGTAGATCGGCACGCCGGTGACGATGTTGTACCGCCCCGAACGCGTCACCTCGGTGAGCGTGACCACCCGCCGCGTTTTGAGCACGAGCGCCGCCACGGACGGCGAAAACACCCGCTCGGCCTCCAGCTCGTAGGTCGTCCTCCCGATGATCCGGTCGCGGCTCACCCCGTAGGTGCGCTCGAAACAACTGCTCACCCAGCGCATGACCCCGTTGTGATCGACGATGGCCACGTTGTCGTGGATGGCTTCGATGACGGAAAACAACTCCTCCGTGCTCGGCAGGGCGACGTCGAACGGCGGCATGGCGGAACCTCCTTCGGTGGTATTCATATCTGAATAGGCTATTCACCACTGAATAACAAGGCCCGGCGGCGGGACTTTTCTCATTTTTTCTGTTATATCAGTATGATAAAGATTATTCTATACCCGATCTTCCGTCCTTTCGTACGTTGTGAAAGCACGGGGCTATTCAGCAGTGAATACCCACCCGCCGAGCCGAAAAGAAAAAAGCCTTTGATTTCAACAAGATTACTGTTGGCACATGTCTTGCTTAAAAGAAAGCGACACCACCCTTTATCCGCAAGACAAGGAGCATCCTCATGGGCATTCCCGTCAACTCTCTGGCCTCCCCCCGGTTCTGCGGCGTCCGCACCTTCCAGCGGCTGCCGTTTTCCCGAGACTGCTCGGGCAACGATTTCGCCGTGCTGGGCGTCCCCTTCGATACGGGCACCTCGTACAGGCCGGGCTGCCGCTTCGGCCCCGCCGCCATCCGGGACGCCTCCAGCATCCTGAAGTCGTACCACAGCGTGCTCGACGTGGACATTTTCGAGCACTGCCAAGGCGTGGACGCGGGCGACATCGACATCATCCCCGGCTATCTGGAGGAGTCCTTCGCGCGCATCGAAACCGGCGTCGCGGACGTGCTGGCGGCGGGAGCGGTCCCGGTGGTCATGGGCGGCGACCACTCCATCACCCTGCCCGAACTGCGCGCCGTGGCGAAGCGGCACGGCCCGGTGGCCCTGCTCCACTTCGACGCCCACTCCGACACCGGCGACGACTTTTTCGGCAAGCCGTACAACCACGGCACCACCTTCCACTGGGCCGTCGAGGAAGGGCTGATCCTGCCCGAACAGAGCACGCAGGCGGGCATCCGGGGGCCGCTGTATTCCCGCTCCAGCCTCGACTACGCCAAGGAAAAGGGCATGCGGGTGATCGGCGGCTGGGAGCTGCACGACATCGGCACGGCGGAAACCGTCCGCATCATGCGCGAGCGCGTGCGGCCCGGCACCCCGGTCTTCGTGACCTTCGACATCGACTTCCTCGACGCCGCCTACGCGCCGGGGACCGGGACGCCGGAAATCGGCGGGTTCACCACCCACGAGGCCCTCAAGCTGCTGCTCGGGGTCTGCGTCGGACAACGCCTCGTCGGCATGGACCTTGTGGAAGTGCTCCCGGACACCGACCCGGCGGGCGTCACCGCCTTCGCCGCCGCCGGGCTCATGCACGCGTTTCTGGCCTGCCTCGCCGCCAACAAGCGGCACCTGTAACCCGAAAGGAGCGCACCATGCGTCTGAACAAGCTGCTTTCCGGCCTCGCCGCCGTCCTGCTGGCCCTTTCCCTCTGCGGCTCGGCCTCCGCCGCCGGACTCACCAAGGTCCGCACGGCGTGGATGGACTCCTATGAAACCTTCGCCATGTGGTACGCCAAGGAAAAGGGCTGGGACAAGGAAGCCGGTCTGGACGTCGACATCCTGTTCTTCGACTCCGGCATGGCGATCCTCAACGCGCTCCCGGCGGGCGAATGGCAGTTCGCCTGCCTCGGCGGGGTCCCCGCGATGATGGGCAACCTGCGCTACGGCACCAGCGTCATCGGCGTGGGCACCGACGAATCCGCCTGCGTCGCGGTGCTGGCCCGGCCCGACAGCCCGGTCTTCAGGACCAAGGGATTCAATCCCGACTACCCCGGCGTGTTCGGGCGGCCCGAAGACGTGCGCGGCAAGACCATCCTCTGCACCACGGTGTCTTCGGCCCACTTCGCGCTCACCGCTTGGCTCGACGCGCTCGGCGTGAAGTCCACGGAAGTCACCATCAAGAACATGGACCAGCCGCAGGCCCTCGGCGCGTTCGACAACGGCATAGGCGACTTCGTGGCCCTGTGGGCTCCGCACATGTACGCCGGGACCGACAAGGGCTGGAAGGTCGCGGGCAACGCCGCCCTGTGCGACAAGGGCACCCCGCTGGTGCTCGTGGCCGATACCAAGTACGCCGAGGCGCACCCCGACGTCGCCGCCAAGTTCCTGTCCGTCTACCTGCGCGGGGTCGAACACCTGCGGACCGCGAGCATCGACGAGCTGATCCCCGAATACCAGCGGTTCTTCTTCGACTGGGCCGGGAAGACCTATTCCAAGGAACTCGCCCGGCTGGACCTCGAATCGCACCCCGCATGGAACCTCAGGGGACAACTCGGCCTCTTCGACGCCTCCAAGGGCATGAGCACCGTGCAGACGTGGCAGGCCGACACCGCCCGGTTCTTCGCCTCCATCGGCAGCATCACCCTCGACGAGCTGCGCAAGGTCGAAAAGGCCGACTACGTCACCGACACGTACCTCAGGCTCGTCAAGTAAAGCTCCCCGTTCCGAAGGAAACCTTCTCCCTGTGCGCCCCTCTCCGTCCGTTGCGACGGAGAGGGGCGTTGCGCATGGCGGGGACGCCTGTTCCGGGCCGCTTTCCGCACACGCCCGGAGAGCGGACCCGCCCGCGATGCGGCTTCCGGGCGGGGCAAGGCGCGCCGGGATCGGAACGGGCGGTATAGTTTTATAGATAATCCGCAAACATACAACACATTGCCTCTTTTGACCTTTTTGCTTCCCT
>CAUHBW010000262.1 GCA_959604115.1 uncultured Bilophila sp.
ACCCCACCTGTCCCTGTTGTCGCGTAACTTTCTGGCTTGTGCTTCCCATTTCAGCCCCATGTCTTCGACGATGGGCTTTATGGGGGCGTAGGGTTCGCTCCTGTGGGTGACGACGAAAATGGTTGAGCCGTGAAACTGGACGGGAGAAAGGGTAGCCTTTGCCATAATGCACCTCGTGGTAATTTAGAGGGGTTGGAAAACAAAAAGGCAAGGTGACGCTCCCCGGCTTACCACAGCCGCCGGGGCCTCACGGACACCCGGACGTCACCTTGCCAATATGTGACCAACACCCTGAAAAAAGGATGCATTGGTGGCAAGATACAAGAAAGTCCGCTCTTTTCACCATGTGGGGCACGGCAAAGGCGACGGATACGCCTGTGGTAATTAGGGAAACCCAGATGGCCAGAAAACGGGAGGAAAGTCAAGTCCGGCGGGCAGCGGCCCCTTTATCGCGGGGAGCTGGGGCCCGACGCCGTGGAGGTGTTCTGGTTCGGAGATTTCGCGGGATGGCTGATTGAGAGTGGTAGAGAAATTCGGTAGCCGAACAGGGGGGAGTGGGGCAGAATGAGGGAAGGGGCAACTTTGGGGGCAACAATAGTTATATCTTTATGTAATTATTTGAAATAAAAATATAAAAACTTTTTATTCCTTCCCCCTCATCTCCACCAGAAAGACTTCTCAAAAACTCCCGCAAGTGCGTTTGTGCTTGCGGGAGTTTTTTGATCCATTTCCAGCGGCAACCGCATTCATGTTTATTGACTGGAACTAGAGCGTATGCGGGAGCAGCGTCAGGGGGACGGCGGGCGTTTACGGCGCGCGCCATCCCTTTTATATGACCCCCAGTCGCGTCCGCGGTCAAGCGCGTCCGGGCTCAGCGGGGAAGCCCGACGCGCAGATGGGGAAGACCCGCATGCCGGGGAGCGTATTCCTTGCCCTTTTCACCCGACGGGACTGTCCGGGCGACGCCCGTCGGGTTCTTGTTCATCGGGGAGCAAAACAAGCGGCAACATGTTAAAACGTTCGGGAGCGCAAACGGCGTGGAGGAGTTGGACGGGCATGGCGATGCACTCTCCGGCAGCTCCATCTGATGTGCCCGCTGCCGTCGAGGATGATGGCCATCGCCCGCATCGCCGGAAGAATCGTGTGCGCTGATTTTTTCATTTTATAAGGAGAGCGCATTTGTGCGGCAAGGTGTGAAGCGGGTGGCGGTCATGCGAAAGGCATTTTGCGGCCCCGTGCGCCACATGCCTTTACCGTAGGCATTGCGGTCTGTTTCGGCTCTGGAGGGATGGGGGGACGCCATCTCCCCGACGCGGGGGAGAGGAGGATGTTTCATCGACTTGCGTACGGCGAAGGTGGCGCGTCTACGCCGTAGCTTCCTGAGCGGCGGATGGCGGAGTTTCCCCGTACACGGCGAAGTGTCCCCGCCCGTTGTTCTTGATGCGGTACAGCGCGGCGTCGGCCTTGGCGAACAGTTCGCCGTAGGTTTTTCCGTCTTGAGGGAACAGGCTGATGCCGATGCTTGCGGAAATGACGTAGTCCTTCCCGAGATGGACCCGAGCGAGCGCCTCGGCGAGCCGTCGGCATTTGTCCTTGAGGGGTTCCAGTCCGCCGGAGGAGGCTACGTCTTTGGCGAACACGACGAACTCGTCCCCGCCCGTGCGGCCTACGATGTCGGTCGCCCGGAAGGTCGAGCGCAGCGTGTCGGCCACGGCCCTGATCACCGAATCCCCGAACAGGTGCCCGAACGTGTCGTTTGCGTATTTGAACTTGTCGAGATCCACAATGATGAAGGCGTGGCGGCGTCCTTCTTCCAGTTCGAGGGAAATGAGGTGCTCGGTGGTGACCTTGTTGTACAACTGCGTGAGCAGATCGGTGCTGGCTTCGCGGCGGAGACGGTCTTCCTCCAGCTTTTGCCGGTGGATGTTCGTCAACTGGCCGATGAGCTTGACGGCCCGCCCGTTTTCGTCGCGGATGCTGCGGAAGCGGACCGAGTGCCACTGGTACCCGAGGCCGGGCTGGAGCAGGCGGATTTCAAAGGCGTAGGCGTTTACGCCCCCGCGGATTCGGGCGTAGGCCAGCAGCAGCGTTCCCACGTCTTCCGGCAGGAGCATATTCAACAGATTATCCTTATTTCTGCTGTAGTTGCGGATGATACGCGGCTTGCCGAAGATGGTTTCGTAACGCTCCGAACAGGTCATCTCGTCCTTGTCGTAATCGTATTCGAAAATGATGTCGTTGGTGAGTTCGGCCACGATGCGGTTGCGCTGCTGTTCCATTTCCAGCGCGCGCACGGTGGCCTTCTGCTTGCTCACGTCCACGAACACGCCCTGAAACACGGGCACGCCGTCCCTGTGCCCCATGAGGCTCGCTTGCAGGTAAATCCAGACGACGCCTCCGTTTCTGTGCAGAATACGGTATTCGACATGCACCGGGATATTCGTCGCCAGACTGGAACGGAACGCATCGAGCAGGCGTTGCCGATCGTCAGGATGCACGACGAGCAGGGCATCGTCCGCCACGTCCTTGATATACTCCGCATGACTCCGGCCCGCGAGCGCGTAGAACCCCGCGTTGGCCCAGACGACGCGCAGCCCGTCCGTGAGCGCGAGGCGCGCCACGCCGCCCCGGACGCCGTTGATGACCGCCTCCAGCTCCCGCGACGTTTCGGTCGCCCGCGCGCTCGCCTCCTCGGCTTCCCGGGCGCGGGTCCGCGCGAGGTTGAAACCGGCCTTGAGGTTGTGGACCATACGGTTGAGGGCGTTGCCCAGTTTGCCGAGTTCGTCCGAACGCCGGATGTCGATGGTTCCGTCGAGATCGCCCGAAGCCACCTGTTCGGCGAAGCCCACGCTCTGCCGGATCACGCCGGTGACCTTACGGAGAATGAGGAAGATGAGCAGGCTTACGAGCAGCAGCGCGCCTATGCAGCTCAGGAGGATTTCGCTGCGCAGGCTGCGGACGTCGGCGAGCATGGCCTCCTTCGAGGCCGCGGCCACGACGATCCAGCCGTTCGGAAGGGTGGTGTAGGCGGAGTAGATGGCCTGCCCTTCCGGCGTGACGTATTCCGCAAAGCCGTCCTCGTCCAGCGTCATCCGTTTGAACAGAGGCAGGCCCAGCGTATCCTCGGAGAACATCCTTTCCCGGTCCCTGTGCATGATCACTCCGCTGCCTGGAGCGTAGACGTAGACGTACCCCATGCCGTTGAGGGTTACGGGATCGACGACCAGCCGCGTGAGGTGCTCCATGTTGATGGAGCCGACGAGCACGCCGGTGATCCGTCCGCCGTCGTGGATGGGGGTGGCGATGACGAAGGCCTTTTCCCCCGAGAACGGCATGACGAGCGGGCCGTCGAGCGTCTGCACGCCGTTGATGGCCTTGGGGAAATATCCGGCCTGACCGCGATCGGCGTCGAGTTCGCCGGGATTGACGCTGGCGGCGACGGTCCCTCTTTCGTTGAGGACGATCAGTGTGTCGATGCTCGGAAATTCGACCACGGCCCGCCGCAGGTGCCGGGTGATCAGCCGGATATTTCCCTCGCCGTGCCGCTCGGGGTGGCGCAGGAGGTCGATGATGGCGATCCGGTCGGCCACCGTGCGGAGGTGCTGTCCGGTGAGGCTCATGACGATGGTAAGCTCGCGCCCCACGGCGTCGAGAGTGGAGAGTTCGAGCGTGCGGGTGGCCTTGGCGACGGCTTCTCCGGCGTTGCGGTAGGCCTTCCAGCCGATGAGGGAGGTGGCGAGGCTGACGATGAGGAGGATGGGGATGAGCATGCGGGCGAAGAGAGACATGGGGCTTCTCGTGTGCTGAACGGGGAAACGCCGCGCGCGGCGAAAGGGAACGGTGTCCGAGCGTATCCCGCGGCACGCGAAAGTAAACTATTTGTTGCCCGGAAACGAAAAGCCCCGGCTGATGCCGGGGCTGCGTCGCGTCCGCTATCGTTTCTTGCGCCAGCCGTCGAAACGCTCCTGAAAAATTTTGGAATCCTGCCGGGTCCGCGTGGACACCATCCACAGGAATACGCAGATCAAAAGGATGACCATCCCCACAAGGCCGAGAACGACGTACACGATGCCCGTCAGTATGGTGAAAAGCGTTTCCATCTTGTGCCTCCAAGATTCCATCCTACCAAAGAACGCCTCGGCTTCAAAGCGCTTTCGGGACGGCGTCCCCCCTTGACATTCCGCCGTTCCGATATAGTGTGAATCTATATGGATAGGGTAACGTCATACACGCAGTCTGGAGGCATCATCATGGAATTGAAGAAGATTCTCTGTGCAGTGGACTTGGAGGACACGATCGCTCCTTCCGTCGAGTATACCAAGATGATGGTCGCCATGTCGGGTGCCTCCGTCCTGGTCGCCTACGTCATCCCCGCGCACACGCCGTATGAGGATGTGTACCTTTCCATCAACAACCTTCCGAATGAAGTGAGCAACCCGAACGAGACGATCCAGACGGCCATGAACGCCTTTCTGGCGGAAAGGTTCCCCGGCATGGACGTGACGGGCGTGATCCTCGTCGGGCGTCCTTCGGAGGAACTGGTGAAGCTCGCCGAGGAAAAGGGCGCCGACCTCATCGTCATGGGCACTCACGGACGCGCCGGGTTCGACCGGCTGCTGTTCGGCTCCGTGGCGAACGAGGTGGTCAAGGCCGCGCCGTGCCCGGTCATGACCATCCGGCCCGACCGGCAAAAGGATTGACGAACGCGCTCCCTCCGGAAACGGGGGGAGCTTTTTTCAGGCCCTGCCGTCCGGGGGGAGGGACTTGCGCAGCTCCGCCGCCTTGCGTTCCAGCGCGCGGGGCAGGGCGTCGCCCGAGAGGCGGCTGATCCGGATCAGCTTCCGAGCCTTCTTGTTGCCCGCGAACTGGCTGACGATCATGGCGACGACGACCAGCGAATACATGTAGCCCGTCAGGGCCACCAGCAGCGTGGCGTTTTTGGCCGCCCACGTCTGAGGGGTGATGTCCCCGTAGCCGATGGTCAGGATCGTGACGTAGCTGTAGTAAAAGAGATCGCGCAGGTTCTGCGCGCCGGGCGCGAGACCCGCGAACGAGCCGGGCCGATGCAGCTCCACGGCGACGAAGACGAAGAAGCCGCAATAGCCGATGAGGAGCAGTCCGCACAGGGCCGCGAGCACGTTTTCCCGGTCCACCATCTTGGCGGTATGGAGCTGCCGGAACACCTCGAGCATCACCCATCCGAAAAAGAGCACGTACAGAAAGGCGAGAGCCTTCTCCATGTTGTACGCCGTGAGCGTGTCCAGAAGCCTGCCCGTTCCGAGCAGCGCGCCGATGGAGGCTGCGATCGCGAAGAACAGCCGCCTTCTCCGGACGTCGAAGAGGAACGCTCCGGCGAACAGCTGGAAGGGCAGGCAGAGGGTCTGGGCGAAACCGTTGTAGATGTCGTCGGGAAACAGGATGTTGATGACGGATATGCCCAGCAGGGAGGCGAACAGGAGATCGAAGCGGTGGGCATAGAGTTTCGGCTGTATCCGGGACAGGCAGGCGGGCATGGCGTTCCTCGTGTTTTCTGAATACGCGGTCCGGTGCGGCGCGCACGGCGACCATAGCCTATCCCCGGCGCGGAGAAAACCGGTGCTGTGCGGCCGAAGGAGGTGGGCGGATTGTCCCGGAACAAGGGCCGGTTGCGGAAATGCCTGCCTCCCGGTTGACAGGATGCGTGCAACCAGCCAATATTGCTACTCTGTCATGCCGTTTCCCTGTGAGGGGGCTGTCGTTTTTCTTTGGAAGGAGCTGGGTGGG
>CAUHBW010000263.1 GCA_959604115.1 uncultured Bilophila sp.
GCCACGCCGATGCACTACTGCGCCGAGATCGCCAAGGAACGCTTCCCCGGCACGACCACCGTCTTCATCGGCCCGTGCGTGGCGAAACGCCGCGAGGCCCTGCACGATCCCATCGTGGACTACGTGCTGACGTTTGAAGAAGTCGGGGCTCTTTTTGAAGCCAAGGGCATCGACGTTTCCGCCTGCGCGGAACGCTCGCTCGGCGAGGGCGCGTCCGGCGACGGACGGGGCTACGCCATTTCCGGCGGCGTCGCCGCCGCCGTCAAGAAGGCGGTGGGCGACACGATCGAAGTCAAGCCGCTGTACGTCAACGGGCTTTCGCTCTCCGGGCTGCGCAAGCTCAAGAACTATGCGACCAAAGACTGCCCCGGCAACCTCGTCGAAGTCATGGCCTGCGAAGGCGGATGCGTCGGCGGGGCCGGCGTCCTCGGAGACAAGACGAAGGTCTCCAAGGCGGTGGAGTCCTTCGCGAAAAACAGTCTGTAGGCTTGCGGGCCGTCGGAACGTTCGCCGGGGCGTCTTGAAGACGGAGGAACGGGTATGCAACGAAACGATATTCTGAAACTGCTTTTCGAGACGCCGTACGCGGCCCTGCGCGAACGCGCCGACGCGGTGCGGGCCAAGGAAAAAGGCGATCACGTCTTCGTTCGCGGCCTGATCGAATTCTCGAACCGCTGCGAACGGAACTGCCGGTACTGCGGCCTGCGCGCCGCGAATCCGTCCCTGAAACGCTACCGCCTCGACGAGGCGCAGATTGTCGCGGCGGCGGAACGGGCGGTGGGGCTCGGCGTGGACACCATCGTCCTCCAGTCTGGCGAGGTTCATGAGGACCCGCAGCCGCTCGCCCGAGTGGTGGATGCGCTCCGCACCCGGTTTTCCGTAGCCGTGACCCTGAGCGTCGGGGAACAGCCCACCGCGTCGTATGCCTTATGGAAGGAAGCGGGCGCGTCCCGCTTCCTCCTGAAGCATGAAACGGCGGACGCCTCCCTGTATGCGGCCCTGCATCCCGGATACGCGCTCGCGCAACGGGTGGACGCCCTGCGACGCCTGCGGCGGACGGGCTACGAAATCGGTTCGGGGTTCATCGTGGGCGTTCCCGGACAACGCCCCGAAACGCTGGCTGACGACATCCTGCTGGCCCGCGAACTCCGTGTGGACATGTGCGGGGCCGGGCCGTTCATTCCGCAGGCCGACACGCCGCTGGGACATAAGCCGCGCGGTTCGGTCGAGCTGGCTCTGCGGGTCATGGCGGTCCTGCGCATCGCCCTGCCGTGGGCCAATCTGCCCGCCACCACGGCGCTGGCCTCCCTCGATCCAGCTTCGGGACAGCGGGAGGGCCTGCTTGCCGGAGGCAACGTGCTCATGCCCGGCTTCACGCCTCCGGCCTACCAGAAAGACTACTGCATTTACGACAACAAACATCGAGTCGGCGTGGACGAGGCCCGTCTGGTCATCGAATCGGCGGGACGCACCCATTCGCTGCATGGAGAGGATCGGCATGCGGGACGCACCTAAGGGACTCAGGCTGCACATCGGGCTTTTCGGCCGCCGGAATGTGGGAAAATCGTCGCTGCTCAACGCGCTGGCCGGGCAGCCCGTGTCCATCGTGTCCGATACGCCGGGAACGACCACCGATCCGGTGGAAAAGACGCTGGAATTCGCGCCGCTGGGGCCCGTCGTCCTTCTGGATACGGCGGGGCTGGACGACGAGGGCGAACTCGGAACCCAACGCATGGAGCGCACGCTCGCCGTGCTGCCCCGGACGGACATCGCGCTTGTGGTCACGGCGGAAAACGTCTGGGGGCGGGACGAGGAAACCCTCGTGAGCCGACTCAGGGAACAGGCCATCCCGTTTCTCGTGGTCATGAACAAGGCGGACGCCCTCCCCTCCGGGAACGGTCTGCCCGAAGCCATGAAGGGCCTCCCCGTGGTGAACGCCTCCGCAAAGACGGGCGAAGGGCTTGAGGCCGTCCGCCGCGGGCTGATCGAACTGAAGCCGGACGAGTCGCTTCACGAGTCGCGGCTGGTGGCGGATCTGCTTCCCGAACAGGGCGTGCTCATCCTCGTGGTCCCGGTCGATTCGGGCGCGCCCAAAGGACGGCTCATCCTGCCGCAGGTGCAGACGATCCGGGACGCGCTCGACGGGCGCAAAATCTGTCTCGTCGTGACGGAAGAGGAATTGAAGGCGGCCTTCGCGTGCCTGAAGGAAAAGCCTTCGCTGGTGGTCTGCGACTCGCAGGTGGTGCATCGCGTGGCGGAGGAAACGCCCCGGGACATTCCCCTGACGACCTTCTCGATCCTGATGGCCCGGCTCAAGGGGGATCTTCCCCTCCTCGCGGCCGGGGCGGCGGCCATCGCCGGACTCAGGCCGAACGACAGCGTGCTCATGATGGAAGCCTGTTCCCACCACCCGCAGCAGGACGACATCGGGCGCATCAAGATTCCCCGGCTGCTCCAAAAGTTCGTCGGCGGCGAACTGCGCTTCGACATGTGCGCGGGCAAAACGCTTACGGACTGTCAGGACTCGTATAATCTTATTGTTCATTGCGGCGGCTGCACGCTCACGCGGCGGCAGATGGTCGCCCGCCTGCACGCGGCGCAACAACGGGGCATCCCCATGACGAACTACGGCGTCGCCATTTCCTTCACGCAGGGCGTGCTGGACCGGGTGCTCGCCCCGTTCCCCGACGCGCTCGCCCGCTACAGGGCGAGCCTCTGACGCCCGTCCCCCAAAAAACTCGCTGAAAGCGCGATTCGGCGGCGTCAGCCCGCTTCCGCCGGAAACCGGGAAGCGGCCTCGTCTTCCCAAAAGGAAACGCCCCGTTTTGCCTGCCCTTGCAGCGGCAGCACGCCGCACCATACGCTCTTGAAAAAGCCCCGTCCGGGAAATGCCGGACGGGGCTTTTCCCTTTCGGGAGGAAAAACGGCTTTCCTGCCGCCCGCAGCCCTTCGCAACCGCCGATACCGGCAGGGCCGTGCACCCCACGCGCCGGAACCGGCGCGGCACGCCATGCTCCGTTCGGGTGCCCGATGCGCTCAGGCCCGTTTTCCGCCCGACGCCCCGACAGGCTGTTCCGAAAATCACAATTATATTGACAGAGAACTCGTATGCCTATAGGTTGGAGTGCAATCAAGGGGCTTCGTCATCATGCGTTACCCGATATGCCGGTACATCCGCGCCTTCCTTCTTGGCTGCTGGGGCATCCTCACGTTGCTGATGCTTCTGTACGGCCCATGGATGGTGCGGACGCAGACCCTTGCCATCCCGGACATCAGTATCGCGAACTTCACGATCAGCGAGCCTGCCCTGTCTCCCATGCCGCAGGAATCCGCCGGAAAGCTCCTTGAAGGCAATAATGCCGTCCTGACCACCCCCGAGGCCGCGCCCAACAGGACGTCACCCAACGTCAGGTACCTCCTGCTTGTCGTCTTCCTCTTCCCCCTGTGCACGAAGTCCCTGAGGCCCCGCTTCTCGGAACGCGTCTTCGTGCCCCATCTCCCCGACATCCGGGGCATGATCCCCCTCCCGCAGTCTCCTCCTTTCATCCGTCTGTCCTGATGCCTTCCGCGCTTCGGTTCGCCGAAGGAGAAAAGCCGGGCCCGCCAACCGGCGGGACGACCCCGTGATGCAGAAGGAACGGACAGGACGGTCCGCCGATCCCGCTGAGACGGCGACGCCCCCGAAAAAGGGGCCACGCTCGCCGTGCACGCCGGGACGCAATCCCTGATCGCCGCATAGTCCGGTTACACCGGAAACGCCTATCCGAGCGGGTGCCGAGGATTCCCCGGCATCGAGGGTGATGCCTCCGGCACGATGCCGGACACGGAACGTCTTCCCGCCTCATGCCGGAAGGGCCCGTGCTTCAGGGACTGCCGACGCCCGTGGGTTTCCAGCCCGGAATACGGACCTGGCCTCCCGGCGATACGTGTTGCCGGAGCCTGCCGGATATGCGGCGGACTCCCCTCCGTTCCTCCTTCCCCCGGCTTCCCGGCTCCGCCGGGCGGCCCTCCGCTTCGGCGCGCCGGTCGCGGATTTCCCCCCCACAGACAACGGACGGGGCAATCCCCGGTCACAGGAGCAATCATGTCAGGAATACTGCACTGGCTCGACAGATGGGCTGAAGAATTCGTCGTTTCCGTCATGCTGGCGGCGCTCGTCCTGCTGCTCGGCATGGAGGTGTTTTCGCGCTTCCTGCTCGGCAAGTCGTTTTCATGGATGGAAGAACTGTGCCGCTACCTTTTCGTGTGGTCGTCCTACATCGGCGTCGCCATCGCGGTGAAGCACAAGGAGCAGCTGCGCATTCTCATGCTCATGGACCTCTTGAAGATCAGGTTCCCGAAGCTCGTCAGGGTGCTGTACGTCATTTCCGAACTCGTGTTCACCGTATTCTGCCTGCTCGTCTTCTATTACAGCATCGGCATGATCGAAAACATGATGCGGTTCAAGCAGGTTTCCGCCGCGCTCGAAATCGACGTGATGTACGCCTATCTCATCATCCCCATCAGTATGGCGCTGACCGTCTTCCGCACCCTGCAGGGCCTTCTCCGCGACATCCGCAACAACACGCTTCGCTTTGAAACAAGGGAGGATTAAGGTATGCTGCTTGTCCTTTCGTTCGTCGTCTTCATGCTGCTCGGCGTGCCGCTGTTCGGCGTCATCGGGCTGGCCTCCCTCGTGTCGATGATCGGCATGCCGTTCCCGATGGAATTCATCCCCCAGAACCTCTACACCGGCATGGACCAGTTCCCGCTGATCGCCACCATCGGTTTCGTCATGGCGGGCTTTCTCATGGAGCCCGCCGGGATCACCGGCGAAATCATCGAAGTCGCCAAGAAGGCCGTGGGCAACATCCGCGGCGGCCTTGCGATGGTCACCATCCTCGCCTGCATGATCTTCGCGGCCCTCAGCGGCTCCGGCCCCGCCACCACGGCGGCCATCGGCAGCATCATGATTCCGGGCATGATCAGCGCGGGCTACCGCAAGGACGACGCGGCGGCCGTATCCGCCACGGGCGGCACGCTCGGCATCCTGATCCCGCCGAGCAACCCCATGATCATTTACGGCGTCGTGGCGAACACCTCCATCGCCGGACTGTTCATGGCGGGCTTCATCCCCGGCTTCGCGCTCACGACCGTCATGTGCCTCACCGCCTACTGCATCGCCAAGAAGCGCGGGTACACGGGCACCGGGGAAAAGTTCTCGCCGGTCGGTCTGCTCAAGGCCATCTGGGACGGCAAGTGGGCGCTCGCCACGCCCGCGATCATCCTCGGCGGCATTTATTGGGGCGTATTCACGCCCACCGAGGCCGCCGAAGTCGGCGTACTCTGGACGCTCTTCGTCGGACTGTTCGTGTACCGCAAGCTGACGTGGAAGAACATCTCCTCCGCGCTCATCCGCACCTCGGCCTTCGCCGGGTCCGCAACGATCCTCGTCGGCGTCTCTATGGCCTTCTCCCGGCTCCTCACCCTCTACCACATCCCCCAGAGCGTGGGCGCGTTCCTCGCCTCCATCTCCACCGACCCCACGATCACCCTGCTGCTCATCGCCTTCTTCATCTTCCTGTGCGGGTTCGTGGCCGACACGCTGGCGATGGTCGTGGTGCTCGCGCCGGTGTTCCTGCCCATCACCAACGCCCTCGGCATCCACCCGATCCAGCTCGGCATCCTGTTCGTGGTGTGCTGCGAAACCGGCTTCCTGACCCCGCCCTTCGGCGCGAACCTGTTCATCACCATGAAGATCACCGA